>URYB01000113.1 GCA_900552085.1 uncultured Lachnobacterium sp. | reverse complement strand
TTGATGTGTATCGCAAAGTTGTGCCGGCGCAGCATAACATTGTTGCATTTGCAACATATGTCACACTGTTCCCGCAGTTGATCGCAGGACCGATTGTACAGTACAAAACTGTTGCAGCAGAATTGAGCGACCGCAAGGTGACACTGACAGATTTCTCCGAAGGAGCCTTCCGATTTACTATTGGTCTGGCAAAGAAAGTACTTCTGGCAAACCAGATCGGAAGTCTGTGGGATACAATTTCACAGTTGCAGCAGATGTCTGCGGCGACTGCTTGGCTGGGGGCAATTGCATACAGTTTCCAGATTTATTTCGATTTCTCGGGCTATTCCGATATGGCAATCGGTTTGGGAAAAATGTTTGGATTTCACTTTCTTGAGAATTTTAATTTTCCATATATGTCAAAAACCATTACAGAGTTCTGGAGACGATGGCATATATCCTTAAGTTCCTGGTTCAAGGAATATGTGTATATCCCTCTTGGAGGCAATCGCAAGGGCATGGGACGGCAACTGTTTAATATTATGGTTGTATGGATGCTGACCGGATTGTGGCATGGAGCAAACTGGAATTTTGTCCTTTGGGGCATATATTATGGTATATTACTCATGTTTGAAAAGTTGTTCTTATTGAAGTGGCTGAAGAAAGCACCTGCATGGATTGGACATATTTACAGCATGTTTCTGGTGGTAATCGGATGGACCATTTTTGCACAGACGGATATGAGCCAGTTAGGACGCTATCTCAAAACAATGTTCGGAATTGGTGCGCATGGTGGAGCGGATGCAGATTTCTTCTATTTCCTGTCAACCAATGCTGTGTTATTGATTCTGCTGGTGGTATGTTCCATCGATCATCGTTTCTGGTTGCGAAAGATTTGTAAGAAATCCGTTGATTCTGAAAATACAGAAGACGATAATATTTACCAATGGTGCGAACTGTCGCGTGGACTGACCTATGCAAAGCCGATTATTATGGTCGTGCTGCTTGTGGTATCGTTCGCTTTTCTGGTGGGAGACAGTTACAATCCGTTTTTGTATTTCCGCTTTTAAATGATAGTTGCTAGAGGTTAGAGATGAAGAAAGTTAGAATAATAATTATAATTGTATTTATCGGTTTTTTTGTATTGATATCAGGGGCAAGTCTGATAATCAAAGATCGTGAATTTTCGCCGAATGAGAACCGATATCTGGCGGAGACAGCGGAACTTTCGTGGGATAATATCCTGAGTGGAAAGTTTCAGGATGGGCTTGAGGATTATCTTCGCGATCAGGTGTGCTTTCGTGATGGATGGATCACGGTAAAGACCGGAATTCAGAAAGCCTGTGGTGATACCGATATCGGTGGTGCATACGTTGGAAAAGATGGTTATGACTTTGAGAAGATCACGCCGGAGGATGTGGATGAAAAGCAGGTGGACCGAAACATCAAATCAGTCGAAGACTATTTTATGACGGCATCCGAGACAATTGACAAACAGAAATTGTCATTTTTACTCGTGCCTACTTCCGGGCTTGTGATGCAGGAGAAACTTCCGAAGAACGCGCGGCTTTTTGACCAGGCAAAATACATTGATCAGGTTCAAAAGGCGATGAAAGATTACAATTTCGTGGATGTGCGGGATACGCTTATGGATCACAATGATGAATATATTTATTATAAGACAGATCATCATTGGACATCGGCAGGGGCCTGTCTGGCATATGATGCGTGGAGTGAACGTACAGGTGGAGAAGCTGAGACGGAAGATGGACTTGTAAAAAATGTGGTAAGTGATAAATTCCGCGGAAGCCTGTATTCAAAAATTCTGGATGCCGATTCAGCGCATGATGAAATCTGGACGTATGGATTACAGAAAGATGAGGCTTTTGGCAGCAAAGACTGTACAGTAACGATTGATGAAAAGCAGCAACTCGACAGCATCTATGATGATGAAAAGCTGCAGGAAAAAGACAAATATGCATATTTCCTTGGTGGTAATTATGGTCAGGTTCATATACAGAATCAGAAAGCAGCATCAAAGGCAAAAGGAAAGAATATTCTTATTATAAAAGATTCTTTTGCGAACAGCTTTGTGCCTTTTGTAACGCAGGATTATGAGAATATATATATGGTTGACCTCCGGTATTACAATGGAGATATGAAGGCATATCTGCAGGAACATGAGATTACAGATGTTTTGGTGCTTTACAATGTTTCAAATTTTATTTCCGATCGGAACATTCACAAGCTGACCGGTGGAATATAAAACAATACAACAATGGATAACGGATAGAAAAGAGGTTAAAGAAATGATTCGCAAAAAAATAAATGTGGCAATTCTGATGGCGGCACTTACCGTATCTATGCTGGCAGGATGCGGAAGCCAGAAAGATAAACAGGAGAACAACAATGTTTCTGCAACGGAAAATATTCCGACAGAAACAGCTACAGAGGAGGCAACACAGGAACAGGAAGAAAGTGAGACTACAAATTATCCTCAGATCACGTCGGATGGAAAAGTGAAGGATTATAACAGTGTGGTCGTTGTGGACGATGCCGCTTATGAGCTGTACACATATCTGGATGATGTGGCAACAAACTATGCAAAGAGCATTAATAAAGTAGCCGAGAATCTGGATGGCAAGGCAGATGTGTATGATCTGGTTATTCCGCTCAGCTCCGGAATAACGTTTCCGGATAATCTGAGAGATGAGATTAAATCCTCTGATCAGCGGGAAGCGATGACAAAGATTCAGAATAAGATGAGTGACAAAGTTAAAATTGTCGATGCCTATGATACGCTGATGCAGCATCGTGAAGAATATGAATATTACCGCACCGATCATCACTGGACAACTCTTGGTGCATATTATGCATACACTGATTTTTGCAAGGCAAAAGGTATCGAACCGGAAGAACTTGATAGTTATGATACAAAAAAGTTTGACGGATTCCTTGGTTCTTTTTATAATGATACTAGTGACACAAAGTTAAAGAATAATCCGGATGTGGTTACCGCATATTATCCGCACAACGATAGTGTAATGCATGTGACTGCGTCAGACGGACAGAAATATGACTGGCCAGTGATTTATGACGTCACGAATTATGGAGCAGCATTGAAATACAGTGCTTTTATTGCAAGTGATAATCCTTATACGGTGATCGAGAACAAGGATTTGACAGATGGAAGTTCATGTGTTGTTGTGAAAGAATCTTTTGGTAATGCGTTTGTACCGTTTTTGGTCGATCACTATCAGAAAATATATGTGATTGATTATCGGTATTGGACCGGAAGCATCAGCAAGTTTGCACAGGAAAACAAAGTGCAGGATGTGCTTTTCCTTAATAATCTCTCCATGATCCGTAACAAGAGCCTGGTTGGTAAATTATATAGAGTTCTATAGAGAAAAAGGAGGCCAATCCTGTGGTTAAATATTACAAGACGGATGATCGGAAGATTCATGAAGAACATGCCATCCAGACCGGTGTGTGGGTACAGATGGTAAACCCGAGTGTAGCGGAGGGACAGATGGTCGCGGATGTCCTTGGGGTGGATATCGCAGATGTACTTGCCGCATTGGATGAAGAAGAAAGTTCCCGTATTGAATTACAAGATGGATATACACTGATTCTGGTGGATATTCCATCAATTGAGATTCGACATGAAAAGGAATCTTATACGACCATTCCTCTTGGTATTATCATTACCGCAGATGAGATTGTAACTGTCTGTACAGAGGATACACCGGTGCTTCAGGCATTTTTGAATAATCGTGTAAAAGAATTCAGCACGAAGAAAAAGCTTCGTTTTGTATATCAGATTCTGTATCGTATTGCTGTGCTTTATCAGAGTGATCTTCGTATCATTGATAAGATGCGTACAGAAATCGAGGAACGAGTAGGGGATGATACCGAGGAAGTCGATCTGATTGCATTGCATGAACTTGAGTCGACACTCGTATACTTTGCGACATCCCTGCGTGCTAATGGCGTTGTGCTTGACCGCCTGACGCGTTACAAACGTCTCGAACAGTATCCGGAAGATAAGGAATTACTTGGAGATGTTATTGTGGAGAATAAGCAGGCCATTGAGATGACAGGTATTTATCGAGATATCATCAATGGTACCAGAGAGCTGCTTTCCTCTGTCATTGATAATCGGATGAACAGTATCATGAAATCCCTGACGGTCATCACATTGATCATGGCTATTCCAACCGTAATCTCCGGAATCTATGGAATGAATGTCAATGCCAAATGGGTACCATTTGCAAATACTGCATATGGATTTGGAATTATATGTGGAATTATCGTAATTATTTGTATATTGATTTTTCTTTTGCTTCGCAAAAAGAGAATTTTGTGATATAATATCACATACAACAGAATAAGAAGCGCAAAAGCCAAGATTCATGTCCGAAGGGGGACAGAATTTTGGCTTTTTCTTATTTTAAAATAACCCGAAAGGAGTAGAGGATTATGAAAATGTTATCGGATGTACTGGTAAAAATCGATGATTTTGTGTGGGGACCGGTGATGCTGATCCTTCTGGTAGGCACCGGTGTGTTTCTCACGATTCGGACCAAAGCGCTTTGCTGGAGAAATCTTCCCTATGCATTGCGAAGTGTGCTCAGCAAAGAAGCAAGACAGAAAAAAGGAGAGGGTGACGTGTCACCGTTTTCGGCATTGACGACGGCACTTGCAGCAACCATTGGAACAGGAAATATCGTAGGAGTGGCTACGGCCATGGTATCCGGTGGTCCCGGCGCACTCGTCTGGATGTGGATTTCCGCAGCATTTGGCCTGACATCAAAGTTCAGTGAGTGTATGCTTGCAATCAAATATCGGGAAGTAAACGAAAAAGGCGAAATGTCCGGCGGCCCGATGTATACTATGAAAAAAGGATTCAAGAATAAGAAGTTTGGAGCGGCGCTTGGCTGGCTGTTTGCATTGTTTGCAGTAATTGCATCATTTGGAATCGGAAATCTGACCCAGGGGAATTCCATTTCTTCCGCATTGGACACGACATTTGGAGTTCCGGTCTGGGTGACTGGAATAGTCATTACCGTGCTTGCACTTGTAATTATTCTTGGTGGAATCAAATCAATCTCAAAAGTGTCACAGGTGGTTGTGCCGCTTATGGCAGTGTTTTATGTTGTGGCAGGTCTGATCATTATCATCGGAAATATCCGGAATGTACCGGCCGGTGTTGTGATGATATTTAAGATGGCGTTTTCCGTAAAAGCGGTTGGCGGCGGACTTTGCGGAAGCATTGTTGCATCGATGATGCAGGCGATTCGTTTTGGCGTAGCCCGTGGTGTGTTTTCCAATGAAGCGGGTATGGGATCTGCGGCCATTACGGCGGCAGCAGCAAGCACCAATGATCCGGTGCGTCAGGGATACATTAACATGACAGGCACATTCTGGGATACGATTGTTGTATGCACGATCACAGGTCTTTGCATCGCAAGTTCCGGAGTGCTGGGAAGCACGGATACTTCCGCAACGGGAACGTATTACTATGAAGCGGCCGATGAAGCACTGACATTTTCATTGGAAGGAAATGATGGCAAAACATCTACCACGAGATATACACTCTCGGATTATCAGACAACAGAAGACAAGACACAGATGATTCTCGTGGATGGTTCGGATACTCTGACACTCACATTGGAAGGAAAAGCATCGCCGCTGGGAGATGCAGAATCCCGGAATCTGACAGGCACATGGGAAGATGATTCAGCGAATGAATATGTATTTGCAAATGATGGAAAGCTGGAATATCGCGAACTTGTTGTTGGATCTGCGCTTACAATTTCAGCATTTGAAACGATACTCGGAGAACCGGGAGGATGGCTGGTATGTATTGCAATCGCGCTGTTTGCATTCTCGACAATTCTTGGATGGGAGTATCACGGAGAAAAGGCATTTGAGTATTTATTTGGCACCCATCGGTTTAATCTGATCTATCGTATTGTTTTTTCACTCATGGTGTTTGTGGGAGCAACCACGACACTGAAGATTGCCTGGAATTTCTCGGATATAGCCAATGCATTGATGGCAATTCCGAATCTGATCTGCATGCTCGCAATGAGTGGTGTGATCGTAGAGGAAGTGAACCGTTATCAGAAAGTGATTCAGAAGGAAAAGAGAAAGTAAATGAAAAGTCAGTCCGTGTATACAGATACAGGACTGACTTTTATTGTTCTTATTTATTTGCGCTGAAAACGTCCGCTGGCACCGCATGGAAGAACCAGACCGTTGGAAGAGACCGGAAGTCCGATTTCTTCTGCTGTAATCGTGCCGTTATATTTTCCGAGAACGGTATGGATCATGTAAGACAGAACCGCAGGCTGCAGACCTGTCGTATAGGAATTAATAAGGAAGAAAAGCGGATCATCTGTCAGAATCTGGCTGCATAACTGAACCAGTGGATAAATGCTTTCTTCGATTTTCCAGATTTCGCCCTTTGGTCCACGACCGTAAGATGGCGGGTCCATGATAATCGCATCGTAATGATTGCCACGGCGGATTTCACGCTCTACAAATTTGACACAATCATCCACCAGCCAGCGAATCGGCGCATCTCCTAATCCGGAAGATACTGCATTTTCTTTTGCCCAGGTAACCATTCCCTTGGAAGCATCCACATGTGTTACACTCGCTCCGGCGGCAGCGGCAGCCAGTGTGGCACCACCTGTGTAGGCAAAAAGGTTTAATACCTTAACAGGACGTCCGTTCTTTACCTCAGTATGAATAAGCTGGGAGAACCAGTTCCAGTTTGTTGCCTGCTCCGGGAAAAGACCGGTATGTTTAAAACTGAATGGCTTCAGGTGAAAGGTAAGTTCCTTATTAATGGGAAGAGAATAGTGTATGGTCCATTCTTCCGGCAAATTGAAAAATTCCCATTCGCCGCCCCCTTTGGAACTTCTGTGGTAATGACCGTTCATGTGTTTCCAGCCTTTTTCCTTCTTTGGGGTATCCCAGATAACCTGTGGGTCCGGGCGTACCAGCGTGTATTTGCCCCAACGTTCGAGCTTTTCGCCCTGTGAACAATCAATGACTTCATAATCTTTCCATTTATCTGCTAACCACATATGATTTCCTCTTTCTTCTATATATAATGATGTGATGGTCAAAAGGTCTTTTGACCCTATAATCATATAATAGAAATGGAAGGGCTGCAAGTTAAAATATGGAATGTAATATACAATAAAAATAAATTGCAATTATTAGAATAGTAAGGTATAATATATACAAATATTAAGGAGGTGAATGAAGATATTTGAAACTTTAAAACAATAATATAGTACAGAAGAAAGAAGGGGTTTTTATGGCAACAACAGGAACAATTAAATGGACAGGATATTCAACAAGTGAAAGTTCAGTGAAATTATCATATCCATATGGTAGTAAAGAGCTACAAATGGATGGGGCCGTTGGATAAAGGAACTATAAGTGTAATGCCGATTAACTACAAGCTTAAGTCGGGAAAAACAAAAGTAACACAAGATTTTGGCCCATCTGTATTTTCAACTACACTTCCAATTACTATTACACCAGCGACGAGTTATGAACATACTACTATTGAGGTATTGGTTAGTTTTGCAAATGCGCCAGCAGACGCAGTATTGACTGCAAAAACTTGGATTGATTAAGAGGTAATGAGCTACTGCAGTCAACGGTAAAAAGTCGACTGCAGTAGAAGGAAAGGTGATTTTATGAAAAAAAAACTTCTGGAAACGATAGCTTTGATAACTGTATTGACATCTTTGAACATGGTTTGTGTTGCTTGTGGCAATAACAATCAGCAGGATGCCACGAACACACAACAATCAGACGACAAAGTGATCATGCAGTCTTTTGAGGTGAGTCCGGACATCAAAGTCGCACGTCTGACCTGCAGCGTTGAAACAGACAAAAAGCAGCAGGTAGTAGAAAAGTCATATGCAGATTATATTCCCCAGGGAATCTTTTCTCTTTATGAACTTGCAGATATAAAAGCAGAAGATGATGGC
>URYB01000112.1 GCA_900552085.1 uncultured Lachnobacterium sp. | reverse complement strand
AAACAGACCGTCCTTTCCCGGATAGTAAACAACCGCCGGATCAAAAAAGCGGTAATCCTCGTATAATATCCGGGGAAATCTGTTGACGGCGGAGCGTATTCAGGCATTGCGTGCAATTCATGAGCAGGATGAGGTAACGGTTATCACGACATTCGATGCGCTTATGAATACCATGGCACCTGCAAAGCAGCTTTGGGACAGCATCTGTCGGATTGCACCGGAAGATACGGTTGATTTAGAGAAGATGAAAGATCTTCTCGTACGCATGGGATATGAAAAAGAGTATCAGGTGGAGAGCATGGGGCAATTTGCTATCCGTGGTGGTATTCTGGACATTTTTCCGCTGACAGAAGACAATCCGGTCCGCATCGAGATGTGGGGAGATGAAGTAGATACGATCCGTTCTTTTGATGTGGAAAGTCAAAAGTCGATTGAAAATCTGGATGAAGTCGTGATATATCCGGCATGCGAGCTGGTTCTGACAGAAGAAGAGAAGAGAGTCGGCATTGAAAAGCTGTTAAAAGAGGCAGAATCTTTTTCAAAAAAGCTGCGCAAAGAAATGAAGACCGAGGAAGCACACCGTGCGTTGTCACAGGCACAGGAACTGGCAGAAGAGTGGGGAGAACTGGCGGTCACTGCCGGAATGGATGCCTTTTTGTCTTATTTCTGCGAAAAGCGGGTGGGACTTTTGGATTATTTTGATCCAAAAGAAACCTATCTGTTTATCGATGAACTCAGCCGGAGTACCGAACGTGGGCGGCAGACCGAACTTGAATTTTCGGAGAGTATGAAGCAGCGACTCGAAAAAGGCTATATTTTGCCGGGGCAGATGAAGGAACTGTTCGGGTACAAAGAAATCATGGGACGACTGGAGCGTTTTTCCTGTATCGCGCTGGCAGCGCTGGATACCAAAAGCTGTGGGCTGAAATTGAACGGATCTTATGGCATTCATGTAAAAAGCGTCAACTCTTACAATAACAGTTTTGAACTTCTTATTAAGGATCTGAACCATTATAAAAAGAATGGTTATAAAGTGATTCTGCTGTCCGGCTCGAAAACGCGGGCAGCAAGGCTTGCAGAGGATATTTTAAATGAAGGTTTAAATTGTTTCTACACAGAGGATTATGACCATGAATTGCTTCCGGGACAGATTATGGTCTGCTATGGAAAAGTACACAGAGGGTATGAGTATCCGGTACTGCAGTTTGCTGTCATCACAGAAAGCGATATTTTCGGGGCGGAGAAGAAAAAGAAAAAGCGCCACCGTACCTATGAGGGCGAGAAGATCCAGAGCTTTACGGATTTAAGTGTAGGCGATTACGTGGTGCATGAGAATCATGGACTGGGTGTGTACAAAGGAATTGAAAAGATTGAGGTAGATCATAAGGTAAAAGATTATATTAAAATCGAGTATGCCGGAGGTTCGAACCTTTATATTCTGGCAACGCAGCTGGAACTGATTCAGAAATATGCAGGCAAGGATGCACGGAAGCCGAAGCTGAACAAGCTGGGCGGACAGGAATGGGGCAGGACAAAGAACCGTGTGCGCGGCGCGGTTAAACAGATTGCGCAGGATCTTGTGAAACTGTATGCGGCACGGGAGGAGCAGGACGGATTTGTCTATGGTCCGGACACCGTATGGCAGCGGGAGTTTGAGGAACTGTTTCCGTTTGAAGAAACCGAAGATCAGGAACTTGCAATCGAGGCAACGAAGAAGGACATGGAAAGCCACAAGATTATGGACCGTCTGATCTGTGGTGATGTGGGATATGGCAAAACCGAGATCGCCATCCGCGCAGCATTTAAGGCGGTGCAGGAGAATAAACAGGTCGCTTATCTGGCGCCGACTACGATTCTCGCGCAACAGATTTATAATACTTTTTCGCAGCGTATGAAAGACTTTCCGGTCCGCGTGGATTTGCTGTGCCGTTTCCGGAGTGCCGCGGAACAGAAACGTTCCATCGAAGATCTGCGAAAAGGCCAGGTGGATATTATCGTCGGTACGCACCGGCTGCTATCCAAAGATGTGCAGTTCAAAGATCTGGGCCTGCTTGTCATTGACGAGGAGCAGCGCTTTGGAGTGGCACATAAAGAAAAAATCAAACAGCTAAAAAACAATGTGGATGTACTGACACTGACAGCTACACCGATTCCACGAACGCTTCACATGAGTCTGATCGGTATCCGTGACATGAGCGTGTTAGAGGAGCCGCCGATGGACCGTGTGCCGATACAGACTTATGTTATGGAGTATAACGAGGAGCTGGTAAGGGAAGCAATCAACCGTGAACTTGCCAGAGGCGGTCAGGCGTATTATGTATACAACCGTGTAAAAGATATCGATGAGATGGCAACGAAAATCCAGGCGCTGGTGCCGGAGGCAAATGTGGCGTTTGCACATGGACAGATGCGGGAGACACAGCTGGAAGATATCATGTATCGTTTTATCAATGGAGAGATTGATGTACTTGTGTCTACGACAATTATTGAAACAGGACTTGATATTTCAAATGTGAATACCATGATCATTCATGACGCAGATAACATGGGCCTTTCCCAGTTGTATCAGTTGCGTGGACGTGTGGGCAGATCCAATCGTACAGCATATGCCTTTCTTATGTACCGCAGAAATAAAATGCTCAAAGAGGTGGCAGAAAAGAGACTTGCCGCGATCAAAGAATATTCGGATCTCGGAAGTGGCTTTAAGATTGCCATGCGTGATCTCGAAATCCGTGGTGCGGGAAATCTTCTCGGCGCGGAGCAGAGCGGACATATGGAAGCTGTGGGATATGACCTGTACTGCAAGATGCTCCATGAGGCGGTGCGCGAGGCGAAGGGGGATGCAACGGAAGAAAGCTTTGACACATCCGTAGACATCCGGACCGATGCATATATTCCGGCAACTTACATTGCAAACGAATCCCAGAAGCTGGATATCTACAAGCGGATTGCCGGCGTGGAAACAGACGATGAGGCGGAGGAAATGTTAGAGGAACTGATCGATCGTTTCGGGGAGCCGCCGAAGTCGGTACAGAATCTTCTTACGATTGCCCGGTTGAAGAGTCTTGCACACAGCACATATATTAAAGAAGTGATACAAAAAGAGGATTCCTTAAAACTGGTAATGTATGAGCAGGCAAAGGTAGATGCTGCAAGGATTCCGGAGCTTGTGCAGGCAAATGCACCGGCATTGAAATTCGTGGCAGACGCCAAGGGGCCTTATTTTACCTATCTGCTGAAAGTAAATTCCAGACAGGCTGCAAATGATGTGCTGGATACGTTGCGCCAGCTTTTGGAACAGATGAAAAAGGTCTTATGCACAGAAAATGCAGAAAGTTCTTGCTAGTTAAGGGAAAAAGCACTATAATATATGAGCAAATGCTCAAAATAGAGCATATTTTTAGGAGGAATTATGAGAGCGAAAAAAATTACAGCTTTTATATTAGCAGCCGCACTGTGCGCTACATCCATGAGCGGATGCGGTATAAATAAAGATGCTACAGCAGCAAGCATGAATGGACAGACCGTTACACTTGGTGTTGCAAATTTCTACTGCCGTTATGAGCAGGCAACGATGGAGGATGTATACAAGGCATATCTCCAGACCAGCGATATCTGGAGCAAGGATATTTCCGGAGACGGTACTACATTGGAAGAAACCGTCAAGGATCAGGCGATGGAGACATTGCATGAGATGTATACGCTGCAGGCACACATGAAAGATTATAATGTGGAGCTTTCCGATGATGATAAGACTGCAATCAAAGAGGCAGCGCAGAAGTTTATGGATTCCAACTCCAAAGAAGCAATCAAGGAGATGGGAGCAACACAGGATATTGTTGAAGAGATTCTTACACTTTATGCAGTAAGAGACAAAATGAAGGATGCAATTGAAACAGATGTAGACACAAATGTTTCGGATGATGAAGCCAATATGCGTGCTTACACCATGATCAAGATTGCAACCAACGGACATACCGATGAGAACTATCAGTTTGTTAATTATACCGATGATGAAGTTGCTGCGATCAAGAAGACAGCATCCGAGATGGCAGACGAGCTGAAAGCAGACGGTGCCACACTTGAGAGTGTTGCAAAAGCACATGATTATGAGACAACAACCGGAACTTATGATGCAGATAACGATACATTGGGAGACGATGTAAAGAAGGCACTCGACGATCTGAAGGAAGGAGAGACTTCCGGACTGATCGAGACAGATGATGCAGAGTACTTCGTTCGTATTGACAGTGATACGGACAAGGATGCAACCGAGAAGAACCGTCAGAGTATTATCGACCAGAGAAAGGACGATTTATACAAGGAAGTACTGAGTGGCTGGCAGAAAGACGATGGCTGGAAGGTAGTGAAGAAAGCATTAGCAAAAATTGAATTTAGTAACTCCCTCACGCAGCAGGATCCGAATGCGTCCACAGAGAGCGAAGAGAGCACAGAATAATGTTGAAAGATAATATTGTGTTAATTGGAATGCCGGGGGTGGGTAAAAGCACCGTCGGCGTTATCCTTGCAAAGGTACTGGGATATCAGTTCGTAGATGCGGATCTGGTGATCCAGGAGCAGGAAGGCAGACTCTTACGGGAGATTATTGCTCAGGAAGGTACCGATGGATTCATCGAAGTCGAGAATCGGGTCAATGCATCCATCGAGGCACATCACGCAATCATTGCGACTGGAGGCAGCGTAGTGTATGGCAAAGAAGCCATGGCACATCTTTCAGAGATTGGAACAATCCTGTATCTGGAGGTACCGTATGCTGCTTTGGAGAAGCGTCTTGCTGATATAAAGGGGCGTGGAGTTGTTTTAAAAGAGGGTCAGGATCTTCATGACCTGTTTTTGGAGCGCACCCCGTTATATGAGCAGTATGCAGATATCCGGATATCCGAAGAAGGACTGAATGTAGAACAGACAGTGGAACAAATTATTGAGAAACTGGAATTAATGAATAACAATCGCAAAAGTAACGAATAGTATATTAGTAGGGGCATTTCATTTTTGAGGTGAGATATGGAACAGTACGTGATCAAAGGCGGAAACAGACTGAATGGTGAAATTGAGATTGGTGGAGCAAAGAATGCGGCTCTTGCGATTCTTGCGGCATCAATTATGACGGATGAGACCGTTACCATAGAGAATTTGCCGAATGTACGGGACATCAATGTTTTGTTACAGGCAATTGAAGAGATCGGCGCAAAAGTAGACCGCGTCGATGCGCACAAAGTAAAAATCAATGGTTCATTTATACGCGACGTAAGTGTGGACAATGAGTTCATTCGTCGTATTCGTGCATCGTATTATCTGATCGGTGCGTTACTTGGAAAATATAAGAAAGCAGAAGTGGCACTTCCGGGTGGATGTGATATCGGAAGCCGTCCGATCGATCTGCATATCAAGGGATTCCGTGCGATGGGAGCAACGGTTGATATTGCTCATGGACTTGTCGTGGCAGAAGCTGAGCGCCTGAGCGGAACACACATTTATATGGATAAAGTATCCGTTGGTGCAACCATTAATATTATGATGGCAGCAGCGATGGCTGAGGGAAAGACTGTCATCGAGAATGCAGCGAAAGAGCCGCATGTCGTTGATGTGGCAAACTTCCTGAACAGTATGGGTGCAAATATTCGTGGTGCCGGAACCGATGTGATTCGAATTGTAGGAGTGGAGAAGCTTCACAAGACAGAATATTCCATTATTCCGGATCAGATTGAGGCAGGAACGTTCATGTTCGCAGTTGCAGCAGCAGGCGGCGATGTACTTGTAAAAGATGTTATTCCAAAGCATTTGGAAGCAACCACAGCCAAGCTGATCGAGGCTGGATGTAAGGTAGAAGAGTTTGATGATGCGGTCCGTATCATTTCTGATGGAAAGCTGCGTCATACACAGGTGACAACACTTGCTTATCCGGGATTTCCGACAGATATGCAGCCACAGATGGCAGTTATACTTGGAATTGCCGAGGGAACAAGCACCGTGACAGAAAGCATCTTTGAGAATCGTTTCAAGTATGTGGATGAGCTGACTCGAATGGGAGCCGATATTCAGGTAGAAGGAAACATTGCCATCATCAGAGGCGTATCCCGTTATACCGGAGCGCGTGTGAATGCGCCGGATCTGCGTGCAGGAGCAGCATTAGTGATTGCCGGACTTGTCGCAGAAGGCATCACAGTTATTGATGATATTTATTACATTGAGCGAGGATATGAAGAACTGGAGCGCAAACTCAGAGGGGTAGGCGCACAGATTGAGAAAGTGTCCGACGAAAAAGAAATTCAAAAGTTTATATTGAAGGTTTCATAAGGAAAAAAGAAATTAAAACGTGATTGAATCCGTGGCATATGCCACGGATTTTTTTGACTCTGATTTATGCCGTGGATTTGGCATTTTTTAAAGAAATTAGGTCAAAAGTACAATTGACGAAAATAGTAAAGAAATTTAAAGTTTATTATGGAATATTGAAGTATAGGACATATGGTTTGCCACACAATTTGATTGTAATCAAAAATTGTGACGAATGGGTTTATTGCATTGATTCGTTAAACGGGAAAACTTGAAAAATGGTGAATAGGAGTTAATAAAATGAATGCATTAGGAAAAATAGCAATATATAAGGGGACAGAATATGAATTTCGAAAAAAGACTGATGGAAGCTATGCATTATACTCTGATGATATAAAATCATTAGGCGCAGGTTTTAGAAGAATATCTGAAAAAGAAGAAAAATTCATGAAAATTATCACATTAGATGAAGTGGAAGGTGTCTTTGAAAAAGAAACAGAGGTAATTTATGGAGGTGATACATTTATTGGTTCTGTTATTCAAGGGGGAAAAATTATGCTTTATACACGTAATGTGCTGTTGGGACAAAAATACAATATGACAATGAGAGATAAAGATGAGTTCTATAGATATGTGGAACTAAAAGATGTAGATTGTATTGTTCAGAAGTGGACACCATGCGCCATGTGCACTAGCTATTGAGAATGTGGCAAATTCATTGACGGCAGATCTGTTCCCTGAGGTAAAGTGATATGGCAAATGGATTTGTAATCAGGCATAGTGAAATGTATGATCTTTTTTGGAAATATACACCTAATCTGCAAGAAGTGTTGGGAAAACTGAGTGATTTTAGTTCAACATTGTTTGAATTTGCCAATGACGCATCATTCAAAGGACAATCGGCTGACGCAATCAAAGGATATCTTGCGGAGGGACATTTACCGATGGTGGCAGAATTTTATAAGGCAGCCAAACTCTTATGGACAATATGCTGCAGTATAGCAATAGTGGAGAAAAGAATAAATGTTTAATCATGATTATTTAGAAAAATTAAAGCAGTATGTAGGTAAAGACATTCAGTTGGTAGAAAGTGACAATGAAGTCCATATCTATTTGGATTCTGAAATTCAATATTTTTTAAGAAAAAAGGAACAAAAGTATAGATTGTATGTTAGTGAAAGAGGAAAGGAAACGGAGAAAAAAATATATACATCAGAAGTGGATATGAAAAGAAATTTTGCATTATGGTTAAAGAGTAATTTTAGTGAAAATATTAAATATCCATTTTTAGGAGAATTTAGAGAAGTTACCAGTGTAGAAGAACTAAGAATCTTGATGCAGCAATATGCAGATGAAAAGACGTATTCCGTAAATGATCCCAAAGAAGAGAGAATTAATATATTGAAAAGTGAAGATGGTAAGTATAGTATTTTCTTTTGGGATAAAAACGGTAAGAAATACATATTAGAACAAGGGACAGAAAATCCATTTGTGTTCAAAAGATTTTATAATGAAGTAACTTATTATGGTGAAACGCTGAGACAAATTAGAGAGTATGGGGAAGTTTTTGAAGATAAGTTAGAAGATGATGTGAAAATACAGTTGTTAGGCTACTAAATGAACTGTACGGGAACTATAAATATTAAACAAAATGATTATGTAAACGAAAAAGATTTTTTATCATGTGAGGTGTTTATTGGTAATGAATTTTATAGTTGTCATATGCTCGCATATATAGTAAAATAATTATGTTGAATGGCAAATCGATAGCATATCGCTGAATTTTCCATGACAAATAAAATTGA
>URYB01000111.1 GCA_900552085.1 uncultured Lachnobacterium sp. | reverse complement strand
ATGGGCGCAGTTCAACAGGCACAGGCGCAGCCACAGCAGCCGGTAAACAATGCACAGCCGACTGCAGGAGCTGGAAGTTGGACTTGCAGCTGTGGACACGTAAACAGTGGAAAGTTCTGCAGCGAATGCGGCAAACCGGTACCTTCTGCAGACTGGACCTGCAGTTGTGGACAGGTGAACAGTGGAAAGTTCTGCAGCAATTGCGGAAGCCCACGTCCATAAAAATGAAGATTGAGGGCACTTGCGAAAAGGCAGGTGTCCTTTTTTCTGTGCGTCCCGTCGGGGAAGAGAAGAAAAAACCATGGGACACATGTCGCTGCGTGCCGGAAAGAAATTCATTTTTTCGGAAGGTGGGGCTTGCGTTCTCTTCTTTACTGTGATAAAATCTTTCGAGTGAGCACAAGTGTCGGTCATAGGCAGACAATACAAAGGAGGTAACAGATGGCAGAGAAGACATCTTTCTTCGTATTACGTGAAAAGGCTGTGCCTGAGGTACTGCTCAAAGTTGTAGAAGCAAAGCGGCTTTTAGACTCCGGAAAAGTAGAATCCGTGCAGGATGCTACCGAGGCGGTAGGAATCAGCCGGAGTTCCTTCTATAAGTACAAAGATGATATATTTCCATATCATGAGAATCAGAAAGGCAAGACGATCACAATGGTGATCCAGCTGGATGACGAGCCGGGGCTTTTGTCCATCGTTCTTAAAACGATTGCCGATTTTCATGCAAATATACTTACGATACATCAGAGTATTCCAGTCAATGGAATCGCATCTTTATCGCTTAGTATTGATGTGTTTCCGACGACGGGAAATGTGGAAGATATGAAGAACAGTATTGAGTCCGTACAGGGTATTCATTACGCAAAAATTTTAGCCAGGGAGTGAAAAAAATGAAGATAGCAGTTATGGGTTACGGTACCATCGGATCCGGTGTCGTAGATGTATTAAGAATCAACAAAGAAAAGATTACAGAGAGAGCCGGAGAGCCGGTTGAGGTAAAATATATTCTTGACCTTCGTGATTTCCCGGGAGATCCAATGGAAGAACTGATCGTTCACGATTATAAGACAATTGTCAATGATCCGGAAATTGGAATCGTTGTGGAGACCATGGGAGGCGTTGAGCCGGCATATACATTTGTGAAAGAAATGCTCGAGGCAGGCAAGCAGGTTGCAACATCGAACAAGAATCTTGTTGCAGCAAAGGGCGCAGAACTGATCAAGATTGCAAGAGATCACAATGTGAACTTCCAGTTTGAAGCCAGTGTTGGTGGTGGAATCCCGATTATCCGCCCACTCAACAAATGTCTTACAGCAGACGAAATTGAAGAAATTACAGGTATCTTAAATGGTACAACAAACTATATGCTGACAAAGATGGCAAAAGAAGGTGCGGATTTTGATGCAGTATTAAAAGATGCACAGGATAAGGGATATGCGGAGAAAGATCCTACCGCAGATATCGAAGGACATGATCCATGCCGTAAGATTGCAATTCTTACTTCTCTGGTATGTGGTCAGCAGATTGATTTTGAAGATATTCACTGTGAAGGTATTACAAAAATCAGTGCAACAGATTTCAAATATGCAGAAGTTATGGGGCGTTCCATTAAACTTCTGGCATCCAGCCGCAAAGTCGGTGGAAGTTATTCCTGCATGGTGGCACCATTTATGCTTTCCACAGAACATCCTCTGTGTGGAGTAAACGGTGTATTCAACGGAATCTTCGTACGCGGAAATGTGCTCGGTGACGCAATGTTCTACGGTAGTGGAGCAGGTAAACTCCCGACTGCAAGTGCGGTAGTAGCGGATGTCGTTGATATGGTAAAACATAAAAATACAAATATTTATATCAACTGGAAACCGGAGAAACTTGAAATTGTTGATTACAAAGACAGCCGCAACAGTTTCTTCGTACGTACTTCTTCTGATAAAGAAGCCGTTGCGAAGGCATTCGGTGAAGTTACATATGTAAGTGCCGGCATTGAAGGGGAAATCGGCTTTACAACCGGAGAGATGACAGAGGCTGAATTCGAAAAGCGTGCAGCAGAGATCACTCTGAACAATCGTATCCGTCTGGGATAAAAACAAAGGGCAGCAGTAGCGATTCGTTATTGCTACCCTTTCTTTATAAAAATATTGTAACTGCCAATGGTTTGGAAGGTAACAATGGCAGTTCCGATGGGAGGAGGAAAGTTTTATAAAAATAAGGGAAAAGTTTTTACAGCTTCTGTTTCCACCGAGATGTCCAATATGTGATGATCTGCTTGAGGCAGCGGAAGTCCGAAGTGGGGAATATCTGCACAAAAAGTGTAAAACAAAATTGAAAACAGTGGGAAATAATGTCTGTTATCATTGCGGGAGACCAGTACGCAGGGAGAGACAGGAGTATTGCAACGATTGTACCAAAGGAATCCGGCAGACAAAAAGTCCGCATTGGAATGGAAGGCCTTTTTCTTATTATCAGCAGGGAAAAGCCTTATTTTTGTATCAGGATGAAGCAAAGATTATGATGTACCGCTTTAAATATGGGAATCGCAGAACATACGCTGCTTTTTTTGCAGATGAGGCGGGAAAACAGTGTGGGGACTGGATCAAAAGAATCGGAGTGGAAGCTGTGGTTCCAGTGCCGATGTATCGCAAAAAAGAAAGACAGCGTGGGTATAATCAGGCGGCCATTTTGGCAAGGGAGCTCGCAGATGCGTTTGGACTGGTTTTCGAACCGGGGGCAGTGAAAAGAATCATAGACACAAAGCCGCAAAAGGAATTAGGAGATGCAGAACGCGAAAATAACCTTAAAAATGCTTTTCAGGCAGAAGAATTTATAGTAAAATATAAGTATATTTTATTGGTAGATGATATTTACACGACAGGCAGTACAGCAGAAGCAGTTGCGAGACAGCTGCTTGCTGTCGGTGTGGAAAAAGTATTTTTTCTGTCTGTGTGCATCGGAAATGGTTATTAGGAGGAAGCAGAATGAATGTTACAAATTGCAGAAGCTGTGGACGATTATTTAATGTGATTGATGGGGAGCGGTTGTGTCCGGAGTGTCAGAAAAAATTAGATGGGCGCTTTAAGGATGCAAAAGAATATTTGCATGAGCACCCGGAGGCTTCCGTGGAAGATCTTTCAAAGGAACTGAAGATTCCCGTAAAACAGATTATTCGTTGGATTCGGGAGGAGAGACTTGTACTTTCTAATCCGACCAATGCAGAGATTACCTGTGAATCCTGTGGAAAACCAATATGTTCCGGACGTTTTTGCAAAAAATGCAAAACAAGGATCGCATCGGATCTGATGGGAGCCGCGAATGGAAAGTGGCAGGGAACAGTGCCGGAAAATCATGGAGTGAAGGACAGTGATCGTATGAGATATCTAAAAAGATAGATTCTGAATAGTTACAACAAATTTGTACCGATATAGTGGCGAAATTTGCAGCCTCGGAGATTCCGGGGCTGTTTTTTACTGCATAGAAAATTCCTTTAGAATTCCCTATACAGCAATAGCAAGCATGCATCGATGATACCTTTTGACCCTTTCATCATATTGTGGGTTTAAAAAACGGTGCAGATGTGCTATAATACAAAATAATGCGTAATTGTGTCCAAATATAAAATATGGGAGGGCATGAACTATATGATCAATGAAGATAGGGTAAAAGAACTGTACCGTATGGCGGTATATGACGCATATGAAGATGGAAAATGCCAGCAGACAGGCAAGTATTATATTAGCGATTATGTGGGAAAAGAAATGATCAAAAGCTTTTTCTCAGGTACGATCGCATTCATTTTGCTGGTCGTTTTGTGGGGAATCGGAGATGTAAATGCGTTGATTGCTTTTATTAATAATGCAGACGTTATGGATCTGGTGATTCATATTATTATGCTTTATGCAGGATTTATGGCAATCTATCTGTTTGTCACAGCTGTTGTATATCGGATAAGATATGATAAGAGAAGGAAAGAACTGCATCAGTATGTGCGCCATGCAAAGAAAGTACAGGAGATGTATCGGCGAGAAGACAAGTTGAAAGCATAGGGGGCTTTATGACAAAGTTATTAGAAATGAAGGACCAGTTGATCCGGTTCTATAGTAAATATGAAAATTATTTGTTTCCGGCAGTGAAATTTGTCGTTGCACTGGTACTTTTTGCGACAATTAACCATGAACTTGGTTTTATGGTCAAAATCAGCACTTGGCCGGTAGCACTGGTACTTGCGGTTGTGTGCGCAATACTTCCTGTGAATGCGATTATCTGGATTTCCGCATTGCTGGTACTTACAGATATGTATGCGCTGTCAATGGAAGTGGCGGTTACAACTTTGATTCTGTTTGCAGCGCTGTTCTTTTTATATTTTCGTTTTGCACCGAAAGATGGAATTGCAGCCGTACTTACGCCTGTGTGTTTTAAATTTCGGATTCCATATGTGATGCCGGTTGCCTGCAGTCTTTTGCGCAATGCGTATTCTGTGATTGCAATTGTCTGCGGTACCGTTGTTTACTACTTTTTGGATGGCATTCATCAGAATGCGGCGACATTGATGAATGTGACTGCAGAAAAGAATACTGTAGCGCAATCTAAGTTTGATATTTCGATAGGACAGTTGCTGAATAATAAGGAAATGTTTTTGGTAATTGCGATTTTTGTTGTGACTGCTATTGTAGTATACCTTGTACGACGTATGGAAGTGGATCATGCGTGGACACTTGCCATTGTCTCCGGTGTGCTGATAGAGGTTGCAGGATTGTTTGTTGGATTTATTGTTTTGAATATATCCGGAAAAACAGTCAGTCTGCTGATTGGAAGTATCATTTCTTTACTGATCGGCTTTTTGATTCAGTTCTTATTTATGAATCTGGATTATGCCCGCACGGAACGTGTGCAGTTTGAGGATGATGATTACTATTACTATGTGAAAGCAGTTCCAAAGAAAATGGTCGCAGTCAAAGAAGTGACGGTTAAGCATTTCGGAAATACAGCAAGTATGGGCAAGCGCATTGACCATAGCAAGAGAAAGCTGACCGAAGAAGAGGAAGAGACCAGCCGCAAAGTGATTGCAAGGGAACTGGATATCGATGAGGACTTATTAAAATAAGATGGATTAGTTACAAAGTAGAAACAATTGTAATTAGAAAAATAAGATAGAAAGGAGAGACGAATGCAAAATTTCAAAGGTATGCTCGCAGAATTTTATGATCAGGCATCAATGTTACTTGGATTGCCGGATATTTCATTCTCTCCAATTGATTTTATAGAGATTTTAATTATTGCTTTTCTCTTTTACCATATTTTATTGTGGATCAAAAGCACAAAAGCATGGAATCTGTTCAAGGGAATTATTGTAATCCTGCTTTTTGTTCTGGTGTCAGCTATTTTCCAGATGAATACGATTCTCTGGCTGGCAGAGAGAACCTTAAATGTAGGATTGATTGCTCTCGTTATTATTTTCCAGCCGGAACTTCGAAAAGCACTGGAAAACCTTGGAGAAAAAAATTTTTTTGGCAAGGTATTTAATTTTTCAAAGTCGGATGAATGCAAATTTTCCGATCGAACCATTGAGGAGCTGATTAAGGCGTGTTATGCGATGGGAAAGGTTCGGACAGGTGCACTGATTGTTATCGAAGATGAGATTCTGCTCAACGAATATATCCGTACAGGTATTGATATTGATGCGATACTCAGCAGTCAGCTGCTGATCAATATTTTTGAAAAAAATACACCACTTCATGATGGCGCAGTAATTGTCAGAGGGGATCGTGTGGTATCTGCAACCTGTTATCTTCCGTTATCGGACAGCCTTTCTTTGAGCAAAAATCTTGGTACAAGACATAGAGCGGCAGTTGGTGTCAGCGAAGTGAGTGATTCACTTACAATCGTGGTATCCGAGGAGACCGGAAAGGTTTCCATTGCTTCCAGAGGGCAGATTTATCATGGCATTGATGCGGATTTCCTTCGGGAAAAGCTGCAGTATCTGCAAAACCGGAATCATGAGGTTACAAAGCTTGAACTGCTGAGAAGGAGGTTTAGAAATGGGAAATAAAATTCTAAAGACTCTGACGAAGAATCTTGGCTTTAAAATACTGGCCGTTGTTTTTGCTTTCATTCTGTGGCTGGTTGTCTATAATACAGATGATCCTACCGTTACGGTATCCTATACAACCAATGTTACCGTTGAGAATGCGTCGGCTGTGACGGAGATGAACAAGTGTTATGAGGTACTGAATGGAACCAATACGGTTACATTTGCCGTGACAGCAAAGCGGAGCGTTTTAAACAAACTGGAGGATACGGATTTTACTGCTGTGGCAGATATGAACCGTATGATCGTGAATGAAGAAGGTGATGAGGCGAATGTCCCGATTGAGATCACCAGCAAGAGAAGCAACAGTTCTCTGAAATATAATGGGAAAAACAAATATCTGCAAGTATCCTTAGAGGATTTGATGAAGAGAAGATTTATTATTACAGCGGATACGAGCGGAAAAGTTGCAGATGGTTACGCGCTGGGGGAAGTTACGGTAACGAATCCGAATGTACTTAACGTTTCCGGACCGGCTTCTATCGTAAACAAGATTGATTCCGTGGTAGCGACCATTGATGTGGAAGGCATGTCCATGAATCTGTCAGATAATGTGATTCCTGCACTCTATGATGCAGATGGACAGGAAATTGATACTACGAAATTGAAACTTAGCAATACGACAGTTACAATTTCTGCAAAGATATTGAGTGTTAAGGAAATTCCGCTGGTATTCTCAACAACGGGAGTTCCATATGGCGATTATCGTGTTGTGGAAATCAGCAGCAAACCGGAGACTGTTAAAGTCAAAGGATCTTCTACAATACTGAATCCACTCAGTTCGCTGACAATTCCGGGAGACGTGCTGAATGTGTCTAGAGCGAGAGAGGATATTACAACGACGATAGATATTTCTGAGTATCTGCCGGATGGCGTAGAACTTGTGAATGCGTCGGATGCGACGGTGACGGTAACGGTTCGTATTGAAGCTTATGAATCGAAGAAGTTTAATCTGAACACCAGCCAGATTACGGTCAATGGACTTGATACAGATTATGATTTGTCATTTGAACAGTCTACTGTGGCTGTAACAGTGAGCGGATTGAAGAATAATCTGAATACGCTGACTGTGAGCCAGCTGAGTGCATCCATTGATGTGACAGATCTTGGAGTTGGTACGCATCAGGTGAATCTTGAACTGAGTCTTGATGAGGATAATTATGCTTACCAGACAATCACTGTCACAGTTGAAATAAAAGAAAAAGCAAAAGATGACAGTGAAAATACCGATGACAATTCATCGGAAAACGATTCTGAAAGTGATGGACAGCAGGATCAGAATGAGTAAATTATATTAACACAATAAAGGGGGAATCATTGTGGTATCACAGAAAATTCGAATTATCAATCCAACAGGACTTCATTTACGTCCGGCAGGAAATTTATGTAAAGAAGCAATGAAATATAAATGCAAGGTGACATTTAACTATGGAAATAATACGGCAAATGCCAAGAGTGTATTGAGCGTGCTCGGTGCATGCATTAAATCCGGAGATGAAATCACTCTGGTATGTGAAGGCGATGATGAGAAGGAAGCGTTATCTGCACTGGTGGCATTTGTTGAAAGTGGAGTTGGCGAATAAATGCTGTATATTTTGCATGGCTGATGTTCAAGAAGAGGAAAAGATATATTATGAAAGAAAAGTACAAGCATTTATTGAATTTTGTGGCGAACGTGCTGACACTTGCAATGGAAGCAGTTTGTTTTGGATGGGTCTGGTACGAGATTTATGTGCCGCAACTGAATAAGGCAAATAAATTTTCCATGAGAGGTAACTGGGCAGTGATTGGCATGTATGTGCTGTTCGTGTTCTTCTTTACAAAGGTACTTGGGGGATATCGTATCGGTTATATGCGCTTGTCGGATATTATTTTATCCCAGGTTCTGGCAGTCTTGCTGGCGATGGTCGTTTCTTATTTTGAAATCTGTATGGTTGCCAATGATTATCTGAACCCGCGCCCATTGCTTTTGATGACATTGACGGAGATTATATTTATTGTGCCCTGGGTGTGTCTGGTGCGGA
>URYB01000110.1 GCA_900552085.1 uncultured Lachnobacterium sp. | reverse complement strand
ACATTTTTGATTGTTCTAGCATGATAATAAAAAAATTTAAAAAACAGAAGTGTCGGATGTCAGGAAAAGGAGATGACATTTGTCATAAATTTCTTTATACTGAAACAAACGGCATAAAAATTTGAAATCAAAGAAGTTGATGATAAAGGAATTGATATGGAACGATTGATCGACAATGGAATTTTATATCTGCTTGGTGTGTTTCTTTTGGCAGGGACAACCGGCTGGGTGCGTCCGGTGATTGTGGCACTTGTGGCGCTGATCGTTCTTGCACTGCTTAATTATCTGGAGAGTGAGACCATGCATCTGGTCATTGCGGTTGTGATGGTGGCAGCAGGATTTTGGATGCCGGCACTTTTCTGCTTTTTGCCATTGATCGGTTATGACATTATGATGGCAAAACAGAAGTGGTGTATCTATGGGGAGAGTCTGGCCGTGGCGGTGGGAACTTTTTATGAATTATATGCATGGCACAGTGGAAAAAACGCAACATTACGGATGCTGTTGTGGATATTTGCCATGGCATTTGCAGGATTTTTCGCGTACCGGACGAGAACCTGTCTGAAGCAGAAAAATGACTATATTCATTTGAAGGACAGTTCCACAGAACTGCGGCTTGTGATGCAGAAGCGTCAACAGGAACTGATGGAAAAACAGGATTATGAGATTCATTTGGCCACGTTGCAGGAGCGAAACCGGATTGCGCGGGAAATCCACGACAACGTGGGGCATATGCTGTCGCGGGCCATTTTGCAGATGGGTGCATTACAGACGATCCACAAGGAAGAACCTCTGCACAGCCAGCTTTTACAGGTCAATGATACATTGGGAGAGGCAATGAACAATATCCGCGAAAGCGTGCATGATCTGCACAATGAATCATTGGATCTGCATCAGGCGCTTCTGGATATCAGCAGAGAATTTGAAGAAAAGTATGAAATGCAGCTGCATTATGATATGTCTGTGGACATTCCGCGCAGTGTCAAGTACTGTTTTGTGGCAATTGCGAAGGAAGCGATGGCAAATGTCGTGCGCCACAGTAATGCCTCGGCCGTTACGATATTTCTGTGTGAACATCCCGGCTTTTACCAGATGTCGGTGGAGGACAATGGAAGCGGCGCACATGTGCCGGATGCAGTCACAGAAGGGAAAGGCGGTATTGGGCTTGCAAATATGAGGGATCGTGTGGAAGCACTGCATGGAACGATTTCGTTTTTTGCAGATCGCGGATTCCGCATTTTATTATCGATACCAAAAGAAAGACAGCAATAAGAAAAGGGAGATACTATGAAAGTTGTAGTTGTAGATGATGACCAGCTGGTTGCAATCTCATTGAAAACCATACTCGAATCCGATCCGCAGGTGACCGTCGTTGCCACCGGAAATGATGGAAAAGATGCGGTTGCATTATATGAGAGTGAGCATCCGGATGTGCTGCTTTTAGATATCCAGATGAAAGAGATGAGTGGATTAGAAGCGGCAGAACAGATCCTCGAAAAAGATCCGGCAGCCAAAATTTTGTTTCTCACAACATTTTCGGACGATGAATATATCATAAAAGCATTGAATTTAGGTGCAAAAGGATACATTCTCAAACAGGATTTTGAAGGACTGCTTCCGGCGCTTTTGGCGGTGGAACAGGGACAGAGCGTATTTGGTGGTGAAGTGGTAAACAAACTTCCGGTTTTGATACAGACAAAGAATAGCCTTGATTATAGCGGGTATGATATTGGAGAAAAGGAGCAGGAGATCATAGCACTCGTGGGCGCAGGAAAAAGCAACCGGGAGATTGCCGAGGAACTTTTCTTAAGTGAGGGAACCGGGCGCAACTATATCAGCCAGATACTTGAGAAACTTTCTTTGCGCGACAGAACGCAGCTTGCCGTTTTTTATTTGACGAAAGTATGCTGATGCGATAAAATAAATGGAATGTGGATATGGACTGATATTCAAAAGAGGGAAGGAGATTTTCATGAAAATCGGAATAGGTAATGACCATGCAGCAGTAGAGATGAAGATGCAGATCAAAGAATTCATCGAGAGCATGGGACACGAAGTTGTAAATTATGGTGTAGACACAACCGAAAGCTGCAATTATCCGGAGATCGGAGAGCGTGTCGGACGCGCTGTTGCAGACAAAGAGGTAGATTGTGCCGTACTGATCTGCGGTACCGGCGTTGGTATTTCCATTGCAGCAAACAAAGTGAACGGTGTTCGCGCCGCTGTCTGTTCAGATGTGACAACTGCGCATCTGGTTAAGGAGCACAATGATGCAAACATCATTGCATTTGGCGCGCGTATTGTCGGTGTGGAACTGGCAAAAGATATTGTTCGTTCTTACCTTGAGGCAGAGTTTTTAGGTGGAAGACATGCGACAAGAGTTGCAATGTTTGCAGATATCGAAAAGAAAAACCGCGAGAAATAGGGCTTTGCAAGAATTTAGTCTTGAAAAGTATTCCAATTTATAGTAAAATTGTTAACCGAGAGAGTTTTTACTCGTAATTTAAGGAGGAAGATCGAATGATTTCAGCAGGAGATTTCAGAAACGGTGTTACCATCGAGCTTGAAGGTAATATTTATCAGATTATTGAATTTCAGCATGTTAAACCAGGTAAGGGTGCAGCATTCGTTAGAACAAAGTTAAAGAATATCGTCAGTGGTGGTGTGGTAGAGAAGACATTCCGTCCAACTGAGAAGTGCCCTACTGCTCACATTGATCGTAGAGATATGCAGTATCTGTACGCAGATGATGATTTCTATCATTTCATGGATGTAGAGACATACGACCAGATCGATTTAACAAAGGACAGTGTTGGTGATGCACTGAAGTTTGTTAAGGAGAACGAGATGGTTAAGATTTGTTCTCATAAGGGAAATGTATTTGCAGTTGAGCCACCTCTTTTCGTTGAGCTTCAGATTACAGAGACTGAGCCAGGATTCAAGGGTGATACAGCTACAGGTGCAACAAAGCCAGCTACGGTAGAGACTGGTGCAGTTGTATACGTACCTCTGTTCGTAGAGCAGGATGACGTAATCAAGATTGATACAAGAACAGGTGAGTATCTGTCTCGTGTATAAGGAGATTAAAGTTACAGTAAAGTAATTTCATAAACTTCAAAAGAAAATCCGCAATGTATCAAAAGATTGATATACTGCGGATTTTTTACTATTTTAAAACTTAAATTTGTTTCAATGTAAATGTGTCATGGGAGAGCATGTGATGGACAATTCCTTCTTTTCCTTCAACAATGCTATTTTCGTGTATCTCATGATATGTTTCGTTATAAGTCATTTGCAATGTCACATAGTCAAGTATACATTTTTATTTTTTATTTTCATTATTTTTTCGGACGAGCATTACAAAATTCATAATATTAAAAATAACAATGAAAATTGCTGTAACATAAATATAAGGGGTAAATCCGGTCGCAATAAGCATAACAATTGATAGGATTGGGATAATTGCAGATATAATATACAAAATTTTAAATAGTAATCCCTGTTCTTTAAAATTTATTTTTTCGTTTTTCATGTTTTAGCTCCTTTAATATATTTATTGCATTGTTCCGTGTTTTTTGACTATTTCATAGTATATAGCAGCATCATTGATATGTTGATTAAATTCTGCTATGTTCGATACACTTGCAGCTGTGCAACCAACTGAGGAAATAATTAAAGAAGCTGCTATTCCAGAGCCCAAACCTAAAGTGGCAAATTCACAAAGTAAACCGACAATATCTAATACTGCACCTGCACCAATTTCAACACAGGACTTTTTATAACAAGAAGTAGCTTCATTAACAGCAGAAGTGAAATTAGTTACATCTGTTTTATTCTCACTAATATTTACTTTGTATGATGCAATACATCCTACTTCAATGTAATTTGAATCTTTACCATTTCCTAATTTATACCAATATTTATTTCCGTTTGAGTCACACCCGATAGTACTTTTTTTAAGATTATATCCGGTTGTAGTTGCTTTAGTAGTTGTTTTTTTTGTTTTATGTTTTAAAATAGTTTTGGTAGTGTGTTTGTATTTTTTTATACCAAATGTGTTTTTGCCAATATATTTACAATAATTAATTTTTATTTTCTTTTTAGTTGTTGTTATGATGATTTTATCATTTGAGTCCGTTTGTATAGCAGTTACTATATGTTTTTTCCCTTTGTCAGTGACTTGGACTTTATAAATATGATGTTCATCTTTTACGGTATAGCGGTTAACAACGTTATTTTTTGCATTGGCAATAGTAGGAGTACTAATATTGACCAAAAAAATAATTGCTACTAAAATAATACTAAATATTCTGTTGTGTTTCAAGTTTTTCATAAATATTCTCCTTTTGTATCCATAAAAATTTTTAAGTTTTTTTTACTTGCTTTGTAAAATCCTCCTTTCTGCTAAATTAAAGATGTATTTAGCTAAAATTAACAACAATATCTATTTTAACAGTTTAGCTAAAATCGCGCAATAGTTCATAAGTACTCCCTTAATACAAGCACGCTGGAAATTGTCGCAAATACCTGTGACAGAAGAAGTCCCCACAGATAAGCCCCGATTCCATATGCCGGAACAAGAAACCAGATCATACTGATACGGATGCCGCAGGCGAGAAGATTGACAAAAAGCACCTGCCGCGCCTTTCCCAGTCCGTGAAGAATACTTCCGAGAAGACTGGTGATATACAGCAGTGGGCACAGCCACGAAAGTTTACAGATAAAGGTTCCGGACAGTGCATTGTGGAAAAGATGGTTTCCAATCCAGTTATCAGTGCATAAAAAGAAAAATGTGAATAAGAGACCGAGAAGCAGTCCGTAAAGGAGTGCTTTTTTTGTTGCAGTCTGTATCTGGCGCGTCTGATTTTTTCCCTTGGCCTCCGAGATGGCGGGCAGAAGCAGTACGGAGAAGGAATTCGTCAGCACGCATGGAAATAAAATGATGGACATTGTCATTCCGGTGAGGATACCATAGATACTCAGGGCATCCCCGGCAGTGTAGCCATAGACCTGCAGCTTTTGTGGAATGAGAAGGTTTTCCAGGCTGGCAGATAACGCAACAGAAACACGGTTTAAGGTGAGTGGGAAAATCATGGATAGCATTAGCGTTGTCATTTTCCGACTGCTCGGCCGCATACTTTTATAGGAGCCCAAAGGGAGCCTTTTTTCTGAAAAAAAGGCGAGGGAGCAGACAAGCAATCCGGCAAATTCACCGATGACAAGTCCGGCTACGGCATGGGCGGCGGTCAGGGGAAGGCCTTTGTCGGATACGACTTCATAAATCAGATAGACGCTTCCCACGCGGGCAAACTGTTCGATAATCTGACAGAGTGAGGGGATGAACGCTTTTTTCTTTCCATAGTAATATCCGTTGATACAGGCGTGGATGCAGCTAGGGAGCAGGCTGTACGTGAGCATGACGAGCAGCGGTGCACAGCGGGCTTCTCCGAGCAGATGCAGGGCCAGCCAGTTGGCATTGCAATAAATAAAAGCACCGACCATGATGGAAAGTGTGCAGGAGAGAATAAGACCGATCATAAGATAAGTACGGGCGCGTTTTTCTCCACAGGAATCTCCCTGACATTTGCCGATGGAGTCTCCTACAAATTTGGAGATGGAAGTCTGGATGGCGGAGGCTGTCAATGCAAAGCACATGGAAAAAACCGGGGCAATCAGCTGGTAGATTCCCAGAGCCTCTGCACCAATTGCGCGCGAGAGGAATATTCTATAGAAGAAACCTACGATGCGGCTGATTATACCGGCCGCGGTCATGAGGAGAGTGCCGGTGATAAGTGGATTTTTGGTAAAACGGGATAAAGTCAAAGGAAACTCCAAGGTAAAAACTTAGTAACTATCGTATGAAAGAAGGGGAAAGAATATGAGTTGTAAAATGTATATGGATCATGCGGCCACCACGGATATGCTTCCGCAGGTGCGCAAAGCGATGGACCCCTATCTCATGGACGAATATGGCAATGCATCTACAGCGTATGGGATGGGGCAGAGGGCACAGAAAGCAATGGAAGACGCAAGAGAAAAAATCGCATACCGGCTGGATGCACATCCCGAGGAAATTTTTTTTACATCGGGAGGAAGCGAATCGGATAACTGGGTGGTAAAAAATGTGGCGGGTGCAAAAAAGGAGCAGGGAAAGCATATTATTACGAGTCAGATTGAGCACCATGCAATACTGCGTTCCTGTGAATATCTGGAAAGTCTGGGGTATGACGTGACTTATCTGCAGGTGGATGATTACGGTTTGGTAGATCCGAAAGAACTGAAAGATGCAATAAGAGCGGATACAACGCTCGTTTCCATTATGACAGGAAATAACGAAATCGGAACCATAGAACCAATCACGGAACTTGGAACAATCGCAAAAAGCAAAGGTGTGGATTTTCATACCGATGCGGTGCAGGCGGTGGGACAGATTCCGTTGTCGTTGGCGCAGCTTCCGGTCGATTATCTCAGCGCCAGCGCACACAAATTTCATGGACCAAAAGGCGTGGGATTTCTTTATGTGCGAAAAGATGAGAACCTTCCTTCCTTTATTCATGGAGGAAGCCAGGAGCGTGGAAAACGCGCAGGCACGGAAAATGTGGCGGGAATTGTGGGCATGGCGGAGGCTTTGGATATTGCTGTGCAGGAAATGCGCTATACCAGACCGCGGCTGATTCGGCTGCGCAACTATTTTGTGGAGCGGGTGCTGCATGAGATTGCGGGTACAAGGCTGAACGGTCACCGGTACCAGAGACTGCCTGGAAATGTCAATTTCAGCATCCGGGGAGTGGACGCGACTGCTTTATTGGTGCTGATGGAGGAAGAGGGAATCTGCGCATCCGCAGGATCTGCCTGCAATACAGGGCAGACAAGAATTTCCCATGTCATTGAAGCTATTCATGTGCCGGAAGATTATGCGGCCGGAAGCATCCGTTTTACGATGGGGCGTGCGACCAGCCGGCTGGAAGTAGATCAGACCATAGAGGCTCTGAAAAAATGTGTGGAAATTTTACGCAAGGCGTAGAAAATGGGCGATTGCGGTTGCAACGCCGTCTTCATCGTTGCTGGTCGTGATATAATCTGCAGCACTTTTGACGGCAGCAGTTGCATTTCCCATGGCAACACCGAACCCGGCGGCACGGATGATGGCGAGATCATTTTCGGTATCACCCACAGCCATCGTCTGTGCGACCGGAATGTCAAGAAGCTGTGCCATTTTTTGCAGACCGACACCTTTGTTGACATCGGCCCGCGTGAATTCGAGATTGTTGTATCCGCCGGAAACGGTTGTGACCGCCGGATTGCTTTCTAGGTATTTGCGCACTTCTTCGCGGTCTTTGAAGATACCGCCTTCCGGATAGAAATTCAGGGTCATTTTCTGCACCTTCAGCTGATTCTCATGGATGAACAGCGGAAGATTATCAACTCTTACACGGGTGTTTAAAATATAGTGCTTCAAGGCCGGTGGATTAGCCAGTTTCTGTCCGGCAGCTACGCACTGTACAGGGGTATATCCTTTTCCGCCGATAAAAGCATCCATATGAATATCTTTTGTGAGCAGAAAATCCAGAATCGGAAGGATGATTTCCTCATCCATTGCCTCTTCAAACAGGCATTTTCCGGATTCAATTTCATAGATGGCGCTGCCGTTGGTCGTGATGGCGAAACGGATACCGGAGCCTTTTAACTGCTCGAAAGGAAGTCCGTTGTATGGACGGCCGGTCGAGATGACAACTGTTGAACCGGCTTCATTCGCCTTTTTAATTGTATCAATGTTATGTGCGCTGATCTGGCTCTGGCTGTTGAACAGTGTGCCGTCGAGATCAAGTGCAATTAATTTTACAGCATTCATAAAAACCTCTTTCGATATTACTTGTAAAAAATAATAATTTAGAATATTATGTTTAAAGATATGCGAAGCATATGGTAATTGGATGAATCATAAGTGAGGGGCAAGATACCTTTTGACCTTCATTTCATATTATATCAAAGAAAAGAAAAAAACATCAAGTCTGATGTTAAGAGGAACAAAAATGACGAAGACAGAATTTGCCAATTTTATAAAAGAAAAAGGACCGATCATTTTGGATGGTGCGACCGGCACGAACCTGATGGAAGCGGGGATGCCGATC
>URYB01000109.1 GCA_900552085.1 uncultured Lachnobacterium sp. | reverse complement strand
TCCTTGATCAGACGGAACACCAGTTTCTCAATCACATGAATAAACGGTAACAATACAAGAATTGTTGCCAGACGGAAAATCGTATTCATCATTGCGATCGTTACCGGACGCATCGTCATATCCATAAACTTGAAATGAACAAATGCATTCACACTGTAGAATACAATTGACCAGAATACCATTCCAAACAAGTCATTCAACAGATAGATCAGCGCTGTACGCTTACCATTCTTGTTCGTTCCGATGGAAGAAAGAAGTACCGGACAGGCTGCACCGACACCAATGCCCATGGTAATCGGAAGCGCTGCTGCAAAACTGATGCTTCCTGTCATAGACAATGCCTGCAGGATACCTACGGATGCGGAAGCACTCTGCAGTACCGCTGTAAATGCAATACCAACAATGATTCCCATAAACGGATTCTCAAACTTTGTCAGCATATTTACAAAATACGGATTCTCCTTCAACGGAGAAACTGCTCCACTCATTGTCTGCATTCCCACCATAAGGATGGCAAATCCAAGCATAATATCACCGACATTCTTGTAGGTTGTCTTCTTGACAAACATCTTAAACACAATACCGATGATTGCTACAACTGCCGAGATCGTTGCTGTGGATAGAAGCTGCGCAATACCGCTTGAACCATCAATATAGGACAGACAGAGAATCCATCCTGTCACACTGGTTCCGATATTGGCTCCCATAATAATTCCAATTGCCTGCGCTACTTTCATCATTCCGGAATTCACGAATCCCACAACCATAACCGTGGTTGCCGAAGATGACTGGATAATTGCTGTAACTACAGTTCCGAGAAGTACACCCTTGATTGGTGTATTGGTGAGCTTATATAAGACAAGCTCGAGCTTATTTCCTGCCACTTTTTTCAGTCCGTCTCCCATCAGAGACATACCAAAAAGAAACAATGCAACTCCGCTTAAAAGTGTCAGGACAATTGTTATGCCACTCATATTTTCTTTTCCTTTGCTCCTATATAAAAATTTACATGTACGTTTAATTATAAAACACTTTTCATGCTTTTTACAATCACTTTACGGAAATTTTATAAAATAACATATCATTTAACTGAACAAAGAACAGATGGCTTCCCACAGTTTTGCAAAGAAATCCGCGATTTTCTGACCCAGATTTTTATCAGCCAGCTGGTCCTGCAGACGGCTTGCCCAGTCCTCTGCCTGATCTTTGATGCTGCCCCAGTCCAGATCAAGTCCTTTTAACTTTTCCATCAGATCGGTAAGTTTCTGTTTATCCGCATCCGAAAGATGAATCTCATATTTTTCAGCAAGATCATCAATGGCTTTCTCTATATCCTCCACGGAGCTCAGTTCTCCGCTTGCGATCTTTCCTTTCAGATCTGCGATCATTGCCTCCACGTCTTCGGAATCTCCGTCAATGCTCTGCTCAAGATCGCCGGTCGTGACCAGTTCATCCATTGCAGCATCGACCACATCTTCATCCAGAGTCTCACCGGTCATCTGTTCATACGCCTCAAAAGTTCCCACCAGTGCTGCAGTACCGGATAATGCAAATGGTCCTGCCACAATAATATTTGCATCGGAAATACCGGCAGTCGCCAGTGCATTCTTATACATACCGGCAGTACAGTAATTGATATTGTAAGTAGAAACCTTGATTCCGCTTCCTTTGTCGGTCAGTGAAATCAAAACCGATGACAATGCCTTTGTTCCGATCTGCTTCTTCGGCACATAGGCATCAAGATATTTGTGCTCCTCATCATTGTTGACATAGACAACATCATAATTATCAAAATCTGCCACATCAATGCCCATATAGGCTAAAACCGTATGCTGCTGATCTGCTGTCAGATCTGCGCCAAGCGCAAGATACGGCTTATCTTCCTGTGTGATCACAACATTGTCACCCTCTTCTGTGACCTGTGTCTCCTCACTGGCATATACGCGATGTGCCGCAGTACTTACGGTTCCGGCCATCATTGCCACTGCCATAATTAACGCCAGCACCTGTTTACAATGTCTATTTTTCATTGCTTTCTCTCCTTTTCCTTACTCTATTCCAGAATATACTCCATCTCAAATGTATTCTCTTTGCTGTGTACCTTTGCTTTTGCACCACAGATTACTGGCATCATCGGTGACAAATGTCCGATATCAAGATCCATGATCACCGGCACATCGTACTCTGCAAGAAGTGCCAGAACTGCTTCATAATGATCGATTCCAAACATTTCTTCCCCAAAGCAAAGCGGTCTTCCAATCAGAAAGCCTTTTACATGTGAAAACCATCCGGCATTTTTCATCTGCCAGATTGCACGCCGGATTGACATAATATTCAAATCGCAGGACTCTAAGAACCAGATAAATCCATCCTCTGCATAACGCGTATTGAAATCTGTCACGCGGTCAAAGCGCGTGCCCAGCAGATTTACCAGACAATCCATGCAGCCTCCGATCAGCCTGCCTTCTATCGTAACTTCCTGATCCGGGAAACGCCGGATCACTGTCTGTTCTGTTACATTATACGGTACAAGCGGATGTTCCTCATCTTTTAAACTTTCCCGCTCCCATTTATCATAATTATGCACACGGTTGATTTTTCCCCGTAGCAGATCAAATGCATCCTTTACGGACGGATGCCATGGTTCCATACCAAATGCCGAAACACATGGTCCATAGATTGCTGCCGTATCACACAAGGTTGCAGACAAAAATGTAAAATTTGTGTTATCGGAAAATCCCATATACCATTTTGGTTTTGCCGCTTTTATTTTTGCGAAATCGATATACGGAACGACTTCACACATCAATTCTCCTCCCCCGCAAGAAATAAGAATATCAGTTACATCATCCATATATGCCTCATTTAACTCTGCCCCGCAAAGTTCCGGCTTATTGCTGATTCCCACGCCTTTCTCCACCAGGCAGTTGGGCCCGATCTCTGTTTGAAATCCCATCGTATGAAAATTCTTTAATGCATTCTGAAATGCAGTATAGTAAGGCTCCGTCGCACATCCAAATGAAGGTGCTACAAAACCGATTGTCCCATTGTCCTTTAAAAATTCCGGATATCTCATACCAGACCTCCTTTTTTCATTCTCTCAGTATAATGCAGAAGTTTTATGAATGCAAGGCATCCCTATACAGTTAAAAACCGACGTACAATCATGTACGCCGGTCCATTTTCATGTTCTTTATGAGCAACAGCTCTGATATTTCATCTTCTGTCGGGAATATCTGACATATGCCTTTATATTTTTCCAAAAAGAGGTCTCTTTGTGATAATTAAATGCAGTATCATATAAAATCCCCTGTCGATTGCACCAGGTATAGATATCGTTAAGTCCCAGCCGCTCGATGGTACGGATATTGTTCATAAAAGTCTCTATCTTCGACAGATCCTGTTCACTTTTGATGTACAGATGAAATATTGTATTTGGACACTCGATTAAAATCTGTCCTCCTGCCTTTTCCAATATCATTACCCCCTTTTATTTATGATACTATAGTACTACATTTCGACATAAAAAACCACATATTTTTCCATTTTCTACTCTTTTTTTGCAGGCGCAAGAACCCCCTCCCCACTTCCAAAATCCGGGATAAAACTTTCTTCTGCGACATCGGTTTCCTGCATAAAAGCATTCTCCACACCAATATCCCGCGCATAGTCTATGTATTTTTTGTAAGAATGCTTCGAAACCCTGCAATTCAGCTTCGGAAAATCCGGAATTTCATTTAATGGAGTGTACTGACTCATCATACTTAAGTATATCTGTTTTCCGTAGGTTTCATTCAAATAGGAAATAATCTTTTTCGCATCTGCCAAACTGCCAGGCAGCAAAAGTTGTCTTACGATCACTCCTTTGGCCATGATGGCACCTTCAATAGCTTCCACAGGCGCTTTTTCTTTCCTCGCCGGATCTTCCCACTGAAAAACTGGATTTGGCTGCTGCCTTACCATCTCGGCAATGGCAGCTTTGGCAATTTTAGGATAATCCTCAGCTTTGGAATATGCTTTTGCAAGCTGCGGAGACATATATTTAAAATCCGGAAGGTAAATATCCACAATCCCCTCGAGCATCTTTAATGTTTCCACTTTTTCATAACTTCCCGTATTATATACAATCGGAATCCGAAGTCCCTGCATCCGCGCAGACTCTACTGCTTCTATAATATGTGGAACGTATTGTCCCGGCGTTACAAGATTGATATTGTTTGCTTTCTGCTCCTGTAGTTCGAGAAAAATCTCTGCCAGTCTCCGGGGAGATATGTCGATTCCTGCAATGCCCTGCGCAATCGGTTCATTCTGACAGAACACGCAATGCAACGCGCATCCACTGAAAAAGACCGCACCGGAACCATTCACCCCACTGATGCACGGTTCTTCCCAATGATGCAGTGCCGCCCTTGCCACCCGCAGCTGGCTGGTAACGCCGCACACGCCGGTCTGATTCTGATTTCTGTCTGCCCCGCAGTTTCTCGGGCATAATGTGCATTTATTGTATAAATTTTGATTTTTCATATGTACCTCTTGCGATTCCTTTCCAAAACCTCTACAATGGGGGTATCAAAAACAATGGTTGCATACCATAGAATAAGGAGTATAACTATGAATCAGTCAAACTGTATGGTCGCCCAGTCCGGCGGACCAACCTCAGCGATCAATGCCAGTCTCGCAGGAGTCATCTCCGGTGTTACCAAATCCGGAAAATATGACATCTGCTACGGAGCGATCAACGGAATCCTCGGCATCCTGAACGAAAACTATCTTAATCTTTCGGAATCTGTTGAAAATGAGGAAAAACTAGCCCGACTTATGCGGACACCTGCCATGTATCTTGGCTCCTGCCGTCATAAGCTGCCGAACTATAAGGATGACGATTCCCCTTATGTATTTATTTTTAATCAGTTTGCCAAACTTAATATTAAAGCATTTTTCTATATCGGTGGCAATGATTCCATGGACACCGTACTTAAGTTATCGGATTATGCAACAAAAATCAATAGTGACATTCGTATTATCGGTATTCCAAAAACAATTGACAACGATCTTTGCATGATCGATCATACCCCGGGCTTTGGTTCCGCTGCAAAATATATTGCATCTACCATGCTTGAAGTCGCACATGATACATTTATCTACGCTGTAAAAAGTGTAACAATTGTCGAGATCATGGGACGCGATGCCGGATGGCTTACTGCAGCGAGTGCACTTGCACGAAATGAATACAACACTGCTCCGCATTTTATCTATCTTCCGGAAGTTGCATTCAACAAAGAGAATTTCTTAAATGACATCCGTGAAAAATTAAAGACTTTAAATAATGTAATCGTTGCTGTCTCAGAAGGTATCCGTGATGAAAACGGCGATTACATTACCGCTTCCAAAGCTGTAGCAGATCAGTTCGGCCATCAGCAGCTTTCCGGAGCCGGCAAAGCGCTCGAGTTTTTAGTAAAAGAAAATATCGGTGTAAAAGTCCGTTCCGTAGAGGTCAATGTTCTCCAGCGCTGTGCTGCACATATGGCTTCCAAAACCGATCTGGATGAAGCTTTCGCATTGGGCGAGAAAGCGGTATCTCTCGCTGAGGAAGGTGAGACTGCTACGATGGTCACCCTGACCCGTACTTCCAACACACCATACACCGTCATTTATGGTCACGCACCAATCCGTGGCATTGCAAATGAAGCCAAATCCATTCCGCGCGAATGGATCAACGAGGCCGGAAATGATATCATGCCACAGTTACAGGAATACCTGCTCCCTCTCATTCAGGGAGAAGTTACCAATGAATACAAAGATGGCGTACCGGTCTATATGCCGGTTTCACATTTAAAGTCTAAGATAAAGGAGTAATCTATGGCAACAAAACCAACCGAATTATCCAAAAGAAAAAAGAAACGCAAGGCGCGCAAAATTGTCCTTGCGTCACTCACCGGAGCCGGTATTGCGCTGATTGGCGTATATGTCGGCTTTGGCATTTATTACAACAACCATTATTTTCCACATACGACGATTGGTGACATTCCATGCGGAAATCAAACTGCAGACTATGTGGAATCCAAAAATGTGGATAATGCGTCTGATTATCTTCTGACGCTTTATGATCGCAAAGGCACCAAATTTCATCTGGCAGGTATGGATTTTTCCTATGCCTACGATGCTACCGGCGAGGAGGCCTCTATCCTCTCCCGCCAGAACAACTTTCTGTGGCCTGTAGAAATTTTCCGGAAACATACATATGAGCTTGACCGTTCCTTTACCTATGATACCAGCAAACTTCAGGAACTGATCGATGCTCTGGAGATTTTTCAGGAAGATTACATCGAGGAACCACAGAATGCTTACATCGACATTACCGAAGATGATTACAAAGTGGTAGATGAGGTAGAGGGAAATTCTCCGATCAAAGAAAATGTGACAGAAGAAATCACGACAGCGATTAACGAACAGAAAACAAAACTGACACTCTCCGACAATTGCTATCAAAAACCGGAGATCACAGCAAACGACAAAACGATCACGGATCTCAAATCCCAGATTGATGTTTACACCGCAGCCACCATTCACTATACGATCGATGGTGCAGATGAAAACCTTGATTCTTCCAGAATTTTGCAGATGTTAAATATCAGCAAAGACGGCAAGGTTTCCATCAACGAAGACAAAGTTACTGCTTTTGTGCAGCATCTTGCCAGCACCTACAATACATATGGTGATGTACGTGATTTCAAAACCTCCAAAGGAGATACTGTAAAAATCGGCGGCGGGGATTATGGATGGGTCATAAACAAAGCCAAAGAAAAAGAAGAAATTCTAAAAGATCTCAAAAATGGAAAACCGGTCGAACGGGAACCGATTTATGAGCAGACTGCCATCCAAAGCGGAACGGACGATATCGGAGACACCTATATCGAACTGGATTATACGAATCAGCATATGTGGTTCTACAAAAAAGGAAAACTTGTCTTAGAATCCGATTTTGTATCCGGTAATCTCAATCGTAACAATGGCTCGCCGGACGGTGTATTTAAAATCGTCTACCGTCAGAAAGACGCGACACTTGTCGGTGAAAACTACGCTTCCAATGTAAAGTATTTCATGCCATTTGCATACAATGTCGGACTGCATGATGCAAGCTGGCGCAGCACGTTTGGCGGAGAAATCTACAAAACAAGCGGTTCTCACGGTTGTATCAATCTTCCGGAAAAAATCGCCAAAAAACTTTATGATAAAGTAGAAGTCGGCACCCCGGTCATTGCTTTCTACCGTGAAAAGGTAACACTCACTGCAGAAAACGCAAAAATTTCTAATGCCTACTCCTACAAAGATCCTGACAAAGAATAAAGTATAGGAAATTTCACTGGAATTTCCTAATACAGAAAAAATGTCATAAGGAGCTCTCCCAAAAGGACTCCTTATGACATTTTTTAATCTTTAATCAATCACCTTATGCTGCATCCATTTGCCGGACAAATAACGCCGGGAGTACAACAGTCCCCGTATGGTCCAGTCGGCAAACATTCCAATCCAGACAGCCATCGGTCCCATTCCACATCCACGAATCAAAAATGTCGCAAGTGCCACACGGCATCCCCACATTACGATCATGGAAAGAATCATGGAATATTTGACATCCCCCGCCGCGCGCATACCATATGGAGGAACGAATGCAAATACCCATACCAGAGGCTTTACAATCGTGATGGCACACATCATCTCCCAGCACATCTGCGTACCCGCTGCTGACATTTTTCCAAAAAACAGCACCGGTTTCGTCAGTGCAAGAACAAGCAGACAACTTGCAATAATTACAAATTCAGCGATAACACTAAGTTTTACAATATAATACTTAGCCTCTTCTTTCTTACCGGCTCCAAGGCACTGACCGACAATGGTCATCATGCCAATGCCGATTCCAATTGCTGCAATTCCATTCATATTTTCAAGTGTACTTGCCATCGCCTGTGCCGCAATCGCCACGGTTCCAAGTGTTGACACACTCGACTGAATGGCAAGTTTTCCAAACTGAAACATTCCGTTTTCAATTCCGGACGGAATACCGATTGCAAGAATTTTCTTAATCAGTGCACCTTCCGGCCGTATTTTCAGCAGATCATTGATCACGACCATCTGCCTCGGCTGCC
>URYB01000108.1 GCA_900552085.1 uncultured Lachnobacterium sp. | reverse complement strand
TCAATGATATTCTGGATATGGCAAAAATCGAGAGTGGTGAGATGATTTTGCAGCCAGTGGTTGTTTTTCATGACGAATTTCTGAATAGTATCCAGGATGTATTTGAGCCATTGTGTGCGGCGAAAGGTATTACCTTTGTGATAAAAGAACATGAAGTACAACCTGCCATATGGATGGACAAGGTGCGGTTTTATCAGATTTTTTATAATATCCTTTCCAATGCAGTAAAATTTACACCAGCAGGGGGAAAGATTTCTTATCAGGAGCAGGTAGAAGATCTTGGCGATGGAACCATACGGGCAAAATTTATCATAAGTGATACAGGAATTGGAATGAGCCGGGAATTTCAGAATCGTATGTTTGAACCGTTTGAATGCGAGGATAACAAGAAGAGCGGAACTGGTCTTGGCCTTTCTATCGTAAAACGAATCGTGGAACTGATGAATGGAACCATTGTCGTTGAGAGCGCGCCGGGAGAGGGCACGACAATGACGTTACAACTGGTGATGCAGGTGGCCACAGAGCAGCAGATTGATGCGACGCTGGAAAAAAGAGGCGCCAATATAGAATCTTTGTTACAGGGAATGCGGATTCTGGTTGCGGAAGATAATATGATTAATCAGGAAATTTTACAGCGTCTGTTGGAAGAAAAAGGCGTGATTGTAGATGTGGCAGAAAATGGAAAGGAAACTTTGGAAAAATATCTTTCCAAAGGTGCGTTCTTTTATGATGCAATCCTGATGGATATTCAGATGCCGATTATGAACGGACTGGTTGCAACCCGCGAAATCAGAAAAACAAAGCAGGAGGATGCACGCAGTATTCCGATTATTGCATTGACGGCAAACGCTTTTGATGACGACCGTGAGGCTTCGAAGAAAGCAGGCATGAATGCGCATTTGAGCAAACCGGTCAATATAGTACAGATTGAGAAGACATTGAGCGCAGAAGTCGCAAGGGCAAGATATTTCAGAAAAATGAAAGATGGGAAATGATCATGGAGCAAAAGAAAATGACAATGCAGGAAGTGGAGAAAAAAATTGAAATCTACAAAGAGTTATTTTCCGTTGTGCGTCTGTTTAAAGGAGAAGAAATCGAGGAGACACAGAAACAGAAAACAGATGGCATGGACGGCGTGGATACTTCCTGTCAGTGTTACAGTTTCTGGAAAAAACAACATCCGTGTGACAATTGCATTTCCATAAAAGCATTGCATGAAAAAACACAAAAAACGAAGCTTGAGTTTTTGGACAACGAAGTGTTTGAAGTGATTGCAAAATATATGGAGATCGATGGAGAACCATATGTGATGGAATTATTGAACCGCATGGAGGAAGAAACTTTCGTCGATTCTATGGGAAGGGAAAAACTCGTAGAAAAACTTACTGTTTACAATGATAAATTGTATAAAGATGTTTTGACCGGAGCTTACAATCGGCTTTATTATGAGGAAGATGTGAAAAAGCGGATGCAGACATCCGGTGTAGCGCTGATCGATGTGGACGATTTTAAATTATATAACGATACTTACGGACATCTTACCGGAGATATGGAACTGGTCACGGTTGCGAATGCCATCAAGAAATGTATCCGTAAGACAGACATTCTGGTGCGTTATGGAGGGGATGAATTCATATTGGTTTTGCCGGATGTCAATGAAGACATTCTGATTCGAAAATTGCAGCGGGTACAGCACGCCATCCAGCATGCGAGTGTTCCGGGATATTCGAAGCTGCAGTTGTCTGTTAGTATCGGTGGAGTGGTATCCAGCAATGAATCGATCGAGAGTGCGGTCAGTCGTGTAGATAAACTGATGTATCAGGCAAAGACAGAAAAGAATATGGTGGTTACCGAGAAAAACAAGGTAAATCATGATGGAGAAATCAGCCCGCTTGAGCAGACAAATCGCATGAAACCGCAGATTCTTATTATAGACGATTCCGAAATCAACAGAGATTTACTTGCACAGATGTTAGAGGGAGAGTATCAGGTCATTCAGGCTGAGGACGGAGAACATGGAATACAGATGCTTGAGCAGCATGGAAGAGAGATTTCACTCGTTCTTCTGGATATCATCATGCCAGGGATGGATGGCTTTGAAGTACTTTCTTATATGAACCGCAGACAGTGGAGCGAGGACATTCCGGTCATTATGATTTCCAGTGAACATACGGAAACGTCGATCCGTCATGCGTATGAGCTTGGCGCTGTCGACTATATCAACCGCCCATACGATGCGAAGATTGTTTACCAGCGTGCAACGAATACAATAAAATTGTATGCCAAACAGCGCCGTCTGCTTTCTCTTATTACAGATCAGATCAATGAAAAAGAAAAAAATAATCAGATGATGATCCGTATCTTAAGTCAGATTGTCGAATTTCGTAATGGAGAAAGCGGAAGCCATGTGCTCCATATCAATAAATTGACTGAGATGCTTCTGGATCGTCTGATTCAAAAGACTGATCAGTATCAGCTGGATGGACAGATGGTTTCCATGATTGCGACCGCGTCCTCTCTTCATGACATCGGAAAAATTGGTGTGGATGAGAAGATATTGAACAAACCGGGCAAACTAACGAAAGAAGAGTTTGAAATCATGAAGACGCATACAGTCATCGGCGCAGCAATGCTTGAACATCTGGAAAATTATCAGGATGAACCGATGGTCAAAGTGGCGCATGAAATCTGCCGCTGGCATCACGAGCGATTTGATGGAAACGGTTATCCGGACGGTCTGAAAGCGGACGAGATACCAATTTCCGCGCAGGTGGTATCTGTGGCAGATGTTTATGACGCACTGGTAAGTGAACGTGTTTATAAGAAGGCTTTTTCGCATGAGAAGGCGCTGCAGATGATATTAAACGGCGAGTGCGGACAATTCAATCCGATTTTGATCGATTGTCTGAAAGAAATCAGCGAGGAGATAAAGACAGAATACCATGAAGAATCATAATCATCAGAAGAAAATTGCACTGATCAATGATTTTACGGGATTTGGACGATGCTCTATTGCCGTACAGCTTCCGATCATTTCGATGATGAAAGTGCAGTGTTGTCCGCTGCCGACTTCTATTTTTTCGAATCATACCGGATATGAGCATTTTTTCTATACCGATTATACAGACAATATGAATGCCTATATGCAGGAGTGGAAACGGCTGGACCTGCAGTTTAAAGGGATTTGTACAGGTTTTCTGGGATCTGCGAAACAGATTCAGATTGTCAGTGATTTTATCCGGCAGTTCAAGGAGAACGATTCGATCGTGATTATTGATCCGGTGATGGGAGATTATGGAAAGCCTTATCCTACCTATACGGACGAGATGTGTAAAAAAATGGTAGAGCTGGTGCGTTATGCGGATATCGTGGTTCCGAATGTGACGGAAGCCTGTGTTTTGACCGATACGCCGTATAAAGAGCGTTGGACAACAAGAGAGCTGACTGTCCTGGCAGAAAAGATTGCTGCAATCGGACCGGACAAGATCGTTATTACGGGAATTCCGCAGAAGACCTATGTATCGAATTTCTGCTATGAAAAAGGGAAAGGATACGAGATGATCCGCACCCATAAAGTGGGAAATTCCCGTTCGGGAACCGGGGATATTTTTTCTGCGATTGTTGCGGCAGATGCAGTAAACGGTGTGGAATTTACCGCGTCGGTAAGAAAGGCATCCAAGTTTATCCAGAAATGCATTCAGAAGTCGGTAGAGATGGATTTGCCGCTTACGGATGGCGTCTGCTTTGAAGAACTGCTTTATACATTGCGGGCATAGACAGGATAATAAAATTTGAGAGAGTATTTATAATAAAGGAGCAAAATCAACGATGAACAAAGGAATGACCATTTTATATCAGGTACACAATAATCTCTATGTGAATCTGACAAATCGCTGTCCATGCGCCTGTACATTCTGTTTAAGACAGACCATGGATTCTGTAGCAGCAGATGATGCGACGTTATGGCTGGAGCATGAGCCGGATGTCGAAGAAGTAATTGCGGAATTCGATAAATTTGATATGTCTGCTTACGATGAGGTGGTATTCTGTGGATACGGGGAACCGACGGAGCGGCTGGATGTGCTTCTTTCCATTGCAAAGTATGTGAAAGAACATTTTCAAAAGCCGATACGGATCAATACGAACGGACTTGCCAATCTTATCTGGGAGAAAGATGTAACACCGGAATTGAAAGGTCTGATTGATACCATATCGATCAGCCTGAATACGCCGAATGCAGAGCGTTATCATGAACTGGTACGCAGCAGGTTCGGGGAGAAATCTTTTGACGCGATGCTTTCATTCGCAAAAGAGGCAACAAAGTATGTACCGCATGTGGTGCTTACAACGGTCGATACGACACTGACAAAAGAAGAGGAAAAGCAGTGTCAGCAGATCTGTGATTCGCTTGGGGTGACATATCGTATCCGTCCCTGGGAGGACTAGATGAAAAGGACGGAATCGCTTTATATTATATTTAAGAAAACGCCTGTTTCGTGGAAAATCCATAAAGCAGGCGTTTTCTATATAAGATGTATTTGATAAAATCTGGTGAAATTAGAAATCTACTTCCGTGTCATAATAGCAGCACTTTAACAGTTTTTCCATCTCCTCCTGACTTGGCTGTCTTGGATTGGAGCCGGTGCAGGCATCAAGAATCGCATTGGCTGCGATATCATGAAGACGCTCTAAGAAGACTTCTTCCGGAACAAATCCCTGTTCAGCCGGATAGCTGTCCGGACCATAGTTTTTGATGCAGTGTGGAATATTCAATGCATCATTCATACCACGAAGATAAGCAATCAGCAGGTCAACTTTCTCATCGAGAGAATTTCCACCTAATCCCATGAAATCTGCAATCTCACCGTAACGTTTCTTTGCGGTCTCATCCTTTGCGTTAAAGGCGATGACTTTTGGAAGATACATCGCATTGGCAGCGCCGTGGATAATATGAGCACCATAATCTGCAAAAGCAGCACCGGTCTTATGTGCCATGGAGTGAACGATTCCGAGTAATGCGTTGGAGAATGCCATACCGGCAAGACACTGTGCGTTATGCATGGAATCACGCTTTTCCATATCTCCATTATAAGAACCGACCAGATCACGCTGGATCATTTTGATCGCATGAAGTGCGAGAGGATCGGTAAAGTCACAATTTGCAGTGGAAACATATGCTTCGATTGCATGTGTCATTGCATCCATTCCGGTATGTGCGACCAGTTTCTGTGGCATGGTTTCTGCAAGTTCCGGATCTACAATGGCAACATCCGGTGTGATCTCAAAGTCAGCAATCGGATATTTGATGCCTTTTTCATAATCCGTGATAATCGAAAATGCGGTCACTTCCGTTGCGGTGCCGGATGTAGATGAAATTGCACAGAAATGTGCTTTCTGCCGAAGTTTCGGAATGCCGAATACTTTGCACATATCTTCGAATGTGATATCCGGATATTCGTATTTGATCCACATGGCTTTTGCTGCATCAATCGGAGATCCACCGCCGATTGCAACGATCCAGTCCGGCTGGAATGCTTCCATTGCAGCAGCACCTTTCATAACGGTTTCTACGGATGGGTCCGGTTCAATTCCTTCAAATAACTGAACTTCCATACCGGCTTCTTCCAGATATTGTTTTGCGCGGTCAAGGAAACCAAAACGCTTCATAGATCCACCGCCAACACAGATAATGGCGCGTTTTCCTTCGAATGTTTTGAGTGCTTCCAAAGCTCCTTTTCCATGATACAGGTCACGTGGTAATGTAAATCTTGCCATAGCTCCTCCAATCTGCCGCCGAAGCGGCTGCCCCAATGATTATTTGGTTGATTACATCAACCTATGTGGTAATATTATACCATGATTGTTAAAAAAATGACATGAATTTATACAAGTTTCATAAGATTTCTTGTATTTTGTAAAAAACATGAAATAGCGCCCCATATTTATGGAAACATGCTAAAATAAAAGGAACACTTTCAAAAAGAGTGAGTGAAATGTGTGAAAAAACACAAATAAATTACTTCGAGGAGTGACAAAAATGAAGTACTTGAGACAATTACTAATTATTCTTATTTTTTCTTTTATAGGAGAAATATTGCACAGTCTGATTCCGATACAGGTTCCGGCGAGCATTTATGGACTTGTGCTGTTGTTTATCGCGCTTTTAACTGGGATCATACAGCTCCCGCAGGTCAAGGAAGCTGCAAAGTATCTCATTGAAATCATGCCGCTGATGTTTATTCCGGCAGGCGTTGGTCTGTTAGAAAGCTGGGGAGATCTGAAATCTATCCTTATTCCGGTGCTGATTCTTCTGGTGGTATCTACCGTATTGGTTATGGGTGTTTCCGGAAAAGTGACACAGGGGATGATTCAAAGAAGCAAACGAAAGGAAGCAAAGAAACAATCATGAGCAGTTTTTTAGAAAATTCAGTATTTTTTGGTGTATTTATCAGTATTATAACCTATGAAGTCGGTGTCCTGATTAAAAAGAAATTAAAGCTGGCTATTTTTAATCCGCTTTTGATTTCAATCGCGTTGATCATCGTATTTCTTCTTGTATTTCATATTGATTATAATGTATATGAGAGCGGTGCGCAGTATTTATCGTATTTTCTGACCCCGGCGACCGTAGCTCTTGCGGTGCCACTGTATGAGCAGATCGAGCCACTTAAGAAAAATTGGAAAGCTATTGTTGCAGGAATTTTGTCCGGCGCACTGACATCTGCATTATGTGTGCTTGCGGTTGCGTTACTTTTCCAGTTAGACCATAAACAATATGTTACACTTTTACCAAAGTCCATTACCACAGCAATCGGTATGGGACTTTCAGAAGAACTTGGGGGTATTGTGACCATTACCGTTGCAGTTATTGTTGTGACCGGTGTGATCGGAAATATGTTTGCGGAGTCAATCTGTAAATTGTTCCATATTACAGATCCGGTTGCGAAAGGTATCGGAATCGGTTCGGCATCCCATGCGATGGGTACTGCCAAGGCGATGGAGATGGGGGAAATCGAAGGCGCGATGAGCAGCCTTTCCATAGCTGTATCCGGTTTACTTACGGTAGTAGTTTCCATCATTTTTGCCCAGATCTATTAAATCCGGCAAAAAGCGGATATAAAGGAGAAGAAAAATGTCGTTACAATTTGTATTGGGGAGTTCCGGAAGCGGAAAAACCGAATATGTATACAGCCAGATCGTGGCACAGGCGGGAGAGCATCCGAAGAAAAATTATCTCGTGATCGTTCCGGAACAGTTTACGATGCAGACACAGCAGAAACTGGTCCAACTTGCACCGAATCATGCAATTATGAATATCGACGTTCTCAGTTTCAAAAGACTGGCGTATCGTGTCTTTGACGAGATGGGAAGAACTGATATTCAGGTGCTCGAAGAGACAGGAAAGAATCTTGTACTTCGCAAGCTGGCGAGTGAGCAGGAAGAAAATCTGACCGTTTTGCGCCCGAACATGAACCGCATGGGATATATCGGAGAGGTCAAATCGCTGATTTCAGAATTTATGCAGTATAACATTACCTGGGAACAGCTGGAAAAAATTACACAAAAAAATGGAATTTCTCCCGTCCTTTCGGCAAAGCTGCGTGATATTTCCGTGATGTACCATGCGTTTGAAACTTTTATGAAGGGAAGCTATATTACGGATGAAGAAATTTTGTCGGTACTTGCTTCGATGGCAAAAGACTCTGAAATTTTAAGAGACAGTGTACTGGTATTTGATGAATTTACCGGATTTACGCCGGTGCAGAACCAGCTCATGCAGGAACTTCTTCAGGTGGCAGACCGTATTCTTATTACACTTACCATGGATGCCAGAGAAGATTTTTACCACAGTATGGGAAGCGAAGAGTTGTTTGATATGTCGAAGAAGACCATTCATGTACTTTCTAAGATGGCGGATGGATTACATATTCCGGTTTTGGATCCAATCGTACTGGCGGACAGCGATAAAAAACGATTTTGTGACGCGCCGGCACTGGCATTTCTTGAAAAGAATCTTTTTCGAACTCCATACGAAAAAATGGACAAAGAAGTTGAAGAGATACACCTTGCAGCGGTGCATACTCCGAAAGATGAGCTGACACTTGTCGCAAGGGAAATCAATCGTCTGGTACGGCAGGGAGACCCCCCCCGGTCAAAAGCGTGTGAGAA
>URYB01000107.1 GCA_900552085.1 uncultured Lachnobacterium sp. | reverse complement strand
ATCAAACATGATCTTAGAATCGTCCTGATATTTACGTCCAACGGCTACAAGTTCTGTATAACTTCCAATCGTACGTTCCTTCATGAAACTTACCACATTGTTTGCCTCGTTTGCCAGATCACTGACTGCCGTAATAACGGTGTTGGAAATCTCTTTAATCTGACTTGCAGTCGCACCAGAACTTGCTGCAAGTTTTGTAATCTCATCTGCAACAACCGCAAATCCTTTACCGGCCTCTCCTGCACGCGCCGCCTCAATAGAAGCATTCAGAGCAAGCAGGTTTGTCTGATCTGCAATCTCCATAATATCTGCGGTCAAAGCCATGATCTTCTCTGCTTCTTTAGACTGCTCAATCTTCTCGCCGAGTGCACGCTCCACTTCATCTGCGCGCGCCTCAACTTCTTTCTTGTCTTTCTCAGACTTCTTCATGATCTCATAGGCAGATGCATTACTGTTCTGTGCGTAATCGGCACCTTCCTGCGCTTCCTCATTCATCTTCTGGAAGGACTGTTCCATGTCTGTCATTACATTAGCAACTTCCATAATATTGGAAGTAATCTCCTGAATCGTCGCAGAAAACTGCTGCATTACTGAGGAAATTGCCACAGAACTGTCTGTTGCTGAATGAAGCTTCTCGCCTACCTTGTTGATAGAACCTGCGAGATTCTGTGCATTTTCAAGAACTGACTGAAGCAGTTCTTTCATTTCTTCCTGCTCTTTTTTTGCTGCTTCCGCTTCTTTTGCCTTTTTACCGAAAACTCCCATATGTACCTCCTGCCACTCTTGCTAAGTGTTTCAATTTCGTATTCTCATTTCGTGTATAAACACATCCATTAGTGAAATTATACCAAAAGTACCAGTTTTCGTAAAGAGAAAAGAGAAAAAAGTACCAATTATTTTGTTTCTAATAATTTATCTACACTTACCAGACGTACAACAACGGTAAATACCTTTGCTGCTTCTTTCAGCTCATCCATGGAAGGATAGGTCGGTGCGATACGGATAACAGCATCCTTTGGATCTTTTTTATATGGATATGGAGATCCTGCACCGGTCAGTACAACGCCGGCTTCCTTGCATTTCTCAACAATTTTCTTTGCACATCCTTCTAATGCCTCGAAAGAAATAAAATATCCTCCCAGTGGATGCATCCATGTACCGATGCCTCTGGATGCGATCTCTTCTGTGAGCATTTCTTCTACCATCTCAAATTTTGGACGGATGATGGCAGCCTGTTTCATCATATGCTCCTGAACACCCTTCTGGTCTTTGAAAAACTTCACATGACGCAGCTGATTGATCTTGTCGTGTCCGATTGTCTGGATCGTAAGCTTTTTCTTAATATCTGCAATATTTGCTGCAGAAGCAGAAATTGCTGCGATACCAGCACCCGGGAAGCTTACTTTACTTGTGGAGCAGAACTGGAATACGATGTCCGGATTGCCAGCCTTCTCACACTCGTCGAGAATATTTAAAATCTGTGCCTGATTGTCTTCATATAAATGATGTACCACATATGCATTATCCCAGAAAATACGGAAATCCGCTGCTGCCGGCTTTAAGTTTGCAAAACGGCGCACGGTCTCATCGGAATAAACTACACCCTGTGGGTTGGAATACTTTGGAACGCACCAGATTCCCTTTACCGCAGCATCATTGTTTACATACTGCTCCACCAGGTCCATATCCGGACCATCCTCTGTCATTGGAATATTGATCATCTCAATGCCAAATTCTTCTGTGATGGCAAAATGTCTGTCATATCCAGGTACCGGGCAAAGGAATTTTACTTTGTCAAGCTTGCTCCATGGTGTATTTCCACAGATACCGAAAATCTCTGCACGTGCGATCTGATCGTACATAATATTCAGACTGGAGTTACCATATACAATAACATTTTCCGGCTTTGCACCTACCATATCACCGATGAGTTTCTTTGCTTCCGGAATTCCATCGAGTACACCATAGTTTCTTAAATCTGTTCCATTCTCACTCTTTACCACAGATTTTGCATCTACCGTGTCTAAAATGCCCATGGACAGGTCTAACTGCTCTGCCGCTGGCTTTCCTCTTGACATATCGAGGGAAAGTCCCATCTCTTTAATCTTTGCATACTCTGCCTCTAACGCGGTCTTTTCCTGCAATAATTGTTCCTTGCTCATCTCCTGATACGATGTCATTGTAAGTTCCTCCTTAATAAATGTTCTTAACTGTTTTCTAAATTATGGAAACACAAAGATCACGATTCCGGGTCCTCATGTATTTTTTCAAAATATTTTTTAATTTCTGCCTCATATCCATTGTCTGACGGCTCATAAAACACCTGATCTGTCAGCCCATCCGGCAGATACTGCTGCTGCACATAATGGTTCTTGTAATTGTGCGCATATTTGTAACCAATGCCATGTCCCAGCTTGCCGGCTGACTTATAATGGGCATCCTGCAAATGCGTCGGCACCGGCGGTGTCTTGGTCATTTTGACCACTTCCATCGCTTTGCTGATCGCATTGACTGCCGCATTACTCTTCGGTGCGCTGGCCATATAAGTGACTGCCTGGGCCAAAATAATCTGCGCTTCCGGCATACCAATGCGTTCCACCGCCTGCGCGGCAGATACTGCGACATTTAACGCCATAGGATCGGCATTGCCGATATCCTCCGATGCAAGAATCATGATACGCCTTGCAATGAATTTTACATCTTCGCCCGCATAAAGCATCCGTGCGAGATAATACACTGCCGCATCCGGGTCCGACCCTCGCATACTTTTGATAAAGGCCGAAACCGTATCATAATGATTATCTCCCGTTTTATCATAGGAAATCACTCGTTTTTGTATGCACTCACTGGCAACATCAATGGTAATATGTATTTTTCCATCCTCGCTGCGGTCCGTTGTCAACACGCCAAGTTCGATGGCAGTCAGAGCTGCCCGCGCATCCCCGTTGGACACATCTGCGAGAAATTCCAAAGCATCCTCATCAATGGAAGCATTATATGCGCCCATGCCCTTCTCCTTGTCATTGACAGCCCGGAGAAGAAGCGTTTTGATGTCTTCTTTTGATAATTTCTTTAATTCAAAAATAACAGAACGTGAAAGCAGAGCTCCGTTTACCTCAAAATACGGATTCTCGGTCGTTGCTCCGATCAGTATAATGGTTCCATCTTCCACAAATGGAAGCAGATAATCCTGCTGCCCCTTGTTAAACCGGTGAATCTCATCGATAAAAAGGATGGTCTTCTTTCCATACATCCCCTGATTGTTCTTTGCCGCAGCAACCACTTCCTCCATGTCTTTCTTTCCGGATGATGTGGCATTAATCTGCATAAACTCAGCGCTCGTCGTGTTTGCGATCACTTTGGCAAGTGTTGTCTTACCGGTTCCGGGCGGTCCATAAAATATAATGGAACTGAGCTTATCTGCCTTGATCGCACGGTACAAAAGCTTATCTTTGCCTACAATGTGCTGCTGTCCAACCACTTCATCAAGGCTGGTCGGCCGCATACGCGAGGCCAGGGGTGATTCCGACTCCATGTTCTGTTCTCTCATATACTCAAATAAATCCATTCCAATCCCCACTGTTTTCCTGCTGCAGTATATATCTTCCGCAGACAGTTTTTGAATAATTTATTGCCGCATCTTGCATTTTTCATCTTTTATTCTCAATTCAAACCGCAAAACGCATTTAAATATGACAGAAAAAGTGCCGAAAAATTCATTTCATCTATCCTAGAATACATGATTTTCCGGCACTTTACAAGCCATAAATACTTTTTTAGCGCATATTCATGAAAATATTTCCATAATTTGCCCGATTATTGTGCGACTGTGGCAGTCAACTGTCCGTCTGTCGCATCAATCTGAATGGTATCGCCCTGCTGCACTTTATCCTCAAGAATCAGTTTCGCAGACAACGTCTCTACATGTTTCTGCAGGAAACGTTTCAGTGGCCGTGCACCGTATACCGGATCATAGCCATGTTCTACGATATAATCCTGTGCATTCGGTGTCAATGCGACATGAATATCACGATCCGCAAGACGTTTGTTCAGGTCATCCATCATCAGTTTGATGATATTTCCAATGTTGTTCTTTGACAACGGCTTGAACATGATGATCTCATCCAGACGATTCAAAAACTCCGGACGGAAATGTCCCTGCAATTCCTCCATGACTTCATTTTCTGCCTGTGGAGAAATGTTGCCATCCGCATCAATGCCATCGAGCAGATACTGCGAACCAAGGTTACTGGTCATGATAATAATGGTGTTCTTGAAGTCTACCGTACGTCCCTGTGAATCCGTGATACGACCATCATCCAATACCTGTAACAGCACGTTAAAGACATCCGGATGGGCTTTCTCTACCTCATCGAACAACACAACGGAATACGGTTTTCTTCGAACTGCCTCGGTCAGCTGGCCACCCTCATCATATCCGACATATCCTGGAGGCGCTCCGATCAGACGTGACACGGAGTATTTCTCCATATATTCACTCATATCAAGACGCACCATGTTGGATTCATCATCGAACAGACTTGCCGCAAGCGCTTTGGCAAGCTCTGTTTTTCCGACACCGGTAGGTCCAAGGAAAAGGAAGGAACCGATTGGTTTCGTCGGGTCTTTGATTCCGGCTTTGGAACGAATGATTGCCTCAGTCACTTTTGTGACACCATCATCCTGTCCAACGACACGTTTGTGCAGTTCTTCGTCGAGATGCAATGTCTTGTTCCGCTCGCTCTCGCTTAATTTTGCAACCGGAATTCCTGTCCATCGCGAGATAATCTTTGCAATTTCCTCATCTGTGACATTCTCATGAACCAGCGACAGATCGCGGTCTTTTAATTTTTCTTCCTCGATTTCAAGTTCCCGCTGCATCTGTGGCAATACACCATACTGTAATTCTGCCGCTTTGTCCAAATCATAATTCTGCTGCGCTGTCTTGATCTCATTCTTCGTGCTCTCGATCTTCTCACGAAGTTTGCTTACATTGTCAACCGCACTCTTTTCACTGTTCCACTGTGCTTTCCGTGTGTTGAGTTCGTCCCGCAATTCAGCAAGCTCTTTCTGCAGGTCTGCAAGACGCTCCTGACTCAGACGATCGGTTTCTTTCTTTAAAGCCGTCTCCTCAATTTCCATCTGCATTACCTTACGGTTCAATTCATCCAGCTCCGCCGGCATAGAATCCAGTTCCGTCTTGATCATTGCACAGGCTTCATCCACGAGGTCAATGGCTTTGTCCGGCAGGAAACGGTCCGAAATGTAACGGTTCGAGAGTACTGCCGCAGTAACCAGTGCAGAGTCTGTGATCTTGACACCATGGAACACTTCATAACGGTCTTTCAGTCCACGGAGGATAGAAATGGTATCCTCCACAGTCGGCTCATCAACCATAACCGGCTGGAAACGACGCTCCAACGCGGCATCCTTTTCAATATACTCACGGTACTCATTCAAAGTGGTTGCACCTACACAATGTAGTTCACCTCTTGCAAGCATTGGTTTTAACAGCTGTCCGGCATCCATCGCGCCGTCTGTTTTACCGGCTCCGACAATGGTATGCAGCTCATCGATAAACAGAATAATCTGTCCGTCGGAATTCTTTACATCGTCAAGTACGGCCTTCAGACGCTCCTCAAACTCGCCACGGTACTTTGCACCGGCTACCAATGCGCCCATGTCCAATGCAAACAGTTTCTTATCTTTTAAGCCTTCCGGCACATCACCTTTAACAATTCGCTGGGCAAGGCCTTCGACAACGGCGGTCTTACCTACACCAGGCTCACCGATCAGCACCGGATTGTTTTTTGTCTTACGGGAAAGAATCCGCACAACATTACGGATTTCTTCATCACGGCCAATGACCGGATCCAGTTTCTGCTGTCTTGCACGCTCCACCATATCATAGCCGTATTTCTCCAGCGTATCATAAGTAGCTTCTGGGTTATCCGATGTTACACGCTGGTTTCCTCTGACTGTAGAGAGTGCCTGAAGAAAACGGTCTCTTGTGATACCATACTCTTTCATCAAAGACTTCATCGCTGCATTCGGATATTTTAATAGGGTAAGGAACAAATGCTCTACGGAAACATATTCGTCTCCCATCGCCTTTGCCTCGTCCTCCGCATGGATCAGTACATTATTTAAATCCTTTCCTACATATACATTTGCACTCGCACCGGAGACTTTTACTCTGGCTGCAAGCTTGTTCTGCGCATTTTCCGTAAAATGCTGCACATCTATTTCCATCTTTTCTATCAGCTTCGGAATCAGTCCATCCTCCTGCTGTAACAGTGATACCAGCAAATGTTCCTGTTCGATCTCCTGATTTCCATAGTCGTAGGCAAGCTTTTCGCAACCATTAATTGCTTCAATAGATTTCTGTGTAAATTTCTGAATGTTCATAGCACGCCCTCCTTTTATATTCCATTAAACATTATGATCTTCTTTGTTTACGAATATGTTATAGCACGCAAATTAGCACTCGTCAAGTAAGAGTGCTAATAATTTTTCTAAATTTTTTATAAACACGAGAATATTTCGACAATTTGTCAGACTTTAATAATATTCATCTCCATGAATTCTCGTGTTTTCAAAGGATTTCCCTATACAACAGTAAAGGACGAAACAATTTGTCTCGTCCTTTTTGTAAATCAATTCTATTTATCCCTGTGCATATCTGCTGAGGAACTGCTTCGTGCGCTCCTCCTTTGGATGTTCGATTACCTGATGTGGATCTCCCTGTTCAACAATCACTCCACCGTCCATAAAAATCACATGGTCTGCAACATCTCTTGCAAATGCCATCTCATGTGTGACAATGATCATCGTTGTCTTCTGGTCAGCCAGACTGCGGATTACCTTCAGCACCTCACCGGTAAGCTCCGGGTCCAATGCAGAAGTCGGCTCATCAAAACACAGGATGTCCGGCTGCAGTGCAAGTGCACGGGCAATCGCCACACGCTGCTGCTGTCCACCGGATAACTGGTGCGGATAGTGATCCATACGCTCTGCTAATCCCATACGGTCAAGCAATTGCTTTCCATGCTCGTCAATCTTTGCCAGAATCTCTTTCTTATTCTGTTTGAAGTCCGGCTGTTCCTGTGCAAGAAGTCTCTCTGCCAGTGTCACATTCTGTAATGCCGTATACTGTGGAAAGAGATTAAATGACTGGAACACCATGCCAAAATGCAGACGCTTTTTGCGTAGATCTGCATCTTTGTCGGTCGCTGCATTATCTGCATCAAACAAAATCTCATCGCGTACCTTGATCGTTCCCTGATTTGGTTTTTCCAGGAAATTCAGGCAACGCAAAAGTGTTGTCTTTCCCGATCCCGAGGAACCGATAATCGCAATTGCGCTTCCCTCTTCCATCGAGAAGCTGACATCTTTTAACACCTTTGTCTTTCCAAAATGTTTTTCGATATGATTTACCTCTAAAATTGCCATATCATCTTCCCCCTACTTGAAGTAATCGAGTTTGCGCTCAATGTAATTAAATAATAATGTAAGAACACCGACGAAAAACAGATAAAATACACCGGTGTAAAACAGCGGCCATGTCAGACCTGCGGATTTCATGAAAGAGAAACCTGCAAAAGTAAGCTCATAAGCTGCAATAATTCTTGCAAGGGAAGTATCCTTTACCAGCGTAATGATCTCGTTCGACATCGGTGGAACGATTCGCTTGATCATCTGAAGCAATGTGATTTTGAAGAAAATCTGGCTTTTTGTCATACCAAGTACCTCTCCGGCCTCACGCTGTCCTGCCGGCACACCTTCGATTCCACCACGAAAGATAACAGAAAAATAACATGCATAGTTGATCGCAAAAGCTACGACTGTTGCGGTAATACGTCCCGCTTCATTTCCACTCCAGATATTGTGGGAAAGCCAAAGTCCCGGACCATAAAAAATAATGATCAGCTGCAACATCAGCGGGGTTCCACGAATCACCCATACCAGAAGCTGTACAAGATAACGCAACGGCTTGAACTTGCTCATAGAACCAAACGCAAGTATGAGTCCCAGTGGAAGTGCAAAAATCAAAGTAAGTATAAAAATTTCAAAGGTGGTCCAAAGACCACCCAGAAGTGACTGTGTAACTGTCCAAAACATCCTTTGTTCTCCTTAGTTCTCCGGTACAACAAAAACCCGCGCATTGCTGCAGTA
>URYB01000106.1 GCA_900552085.1 uncultured Lachnobacterium sp. | reverse complement strand
GATGGAGCAGTCTGGAAGCTCGCCGGGCTCATAACCCGGAGGTCATAGGTTCAAATCCTATTCCCGCAACTATTGTAATATGTATTACAAGATATGCCTAGTTAGCTCAGTTGGTAGAGCAGAGGACTGAAAATCCTCGTGTCTCTGGTTCGATTCCGGAACTAGGCATTTTTTATATTATAAGGAGGCGGATATTATGCTATATTATCTTACCTTTATCGTGATGGGATATATACTGGGAAGTATTTTATTTGCGCCTTTATTTGGAAAATTAATAGCGAAAAAGGACATCATCAGGGAAACAAAGGACCAGAACCCAGGTACGGCGAATGCATTTATGCAGGGAGGCATGCTGTGTGGAATATTGACATTAGTATGCGATATGGGGAAAGGATTTGTCCCTGTTTTTTTATGCGCAAATATGATGCAAACACGATTTGCGGACTGTATGTGGAGCATAGAGGAAATGTTATGGGGAGGCAGACCGGAAATCATTGTTGTATTCGGCAGTGCATTGGTTCTAGTTGCACCAGTAGCCGGACATATCTGGCCAATTTTTCATAAGTGGAAAGGTGGAAAAGGGATTGCAGTATCCTTTGGATGTCTGTTAGGGTATTGGCCGAATATCGGAGAAGCTTTGATATTGGCATGCTTTTTTATCTTGTTTTCACTTGTTATAAGAATTACGTCACATTTTTATCGTACAATGGCCACATATATTTTGGGAACAGGGGTTGTCTTTGTATGGGGAGAAAGTATCGCACAGAAATTGGGTTTTCTAATGATTACGATTATTGTATGCATTCGTTTACATTTGAGTACAGAGAAGAGAGAGGAATGTAAGGTAAGGTTATTATGGACGCGTTAATTTTGTCATGTAGTACAGGTGGAGGCCATAATGCCGCCGGGTTTGCAATAAAAGAAGAACTTGAATACAGAGGCCATCGAGTTACAATGATGGATCCCTATGAATTAGTCAGCCACAAGTTGGCAACTGAAGTGGGAAATGTCTATGTGAAGATGGTACAGAGGTCTCCAAAACTTTTTGGATTTATTTATTCGCTTGGGTCTCTGGTGCGCAAAGTACCGGGAAAGTCGCCAGTGTATTATGCAAATATTGCTGTTGCAAAAAAATTGAGTATATACTTGCGCGAGCATCCGGTCGATGTGATTCTTATGCCGCATCTGTATCCGGCGGAGTTGATCACATATTTGAAAAAAAGGGGAGAAAAACTTCCCTTATCTGTTTTCATAGCAACGGATTATGTGTGTATTCCATTTACAGAAGAAACGAACTGTGATTATTATGTAGTTCCAGGAAAAGCACAGGTCAGAGATTTTGTAAAAAGAGGCATCCCAAAAGAAAAAATTTTACCATATGGAATTCCGGTAGGCCGGAAGTTTGATATGGTTCGCACAGAAGCAGAGGACGGGAAACTTCGAACATATGCGAGAAAATCGCTGGGGTTGGACCAAAATCGCAAATATATTCTTTTGACAGGTGGAAGTATTGGTGCAGGAAATATGGTCACTTATACAAGAATTCTGTGGAAGTGGTTCCGGAAACGGAAAATTTCAGGAACCGTGATTGTGATCTGTGGCAACAATGAAAAGTTGTATACAAAGATGCAGAACTTGAAAATAAAACATAAACAAGATTTGATGATTATCAAGAAAACCGATCAGATGGCAAATTATATGTATGCATGTGATATTTTTATGTCCAAACCGGGCGGGCTTTCATCGACGGAAGCAGCTGTGGCGCATGTTCCGTATATTCATATGAAGCCAATTCCGGGGTGCGAATCAAAGAATATAAAGTATTTTTCAAAGAATGGAATGAGTTATGCGGTGCGTTGGCCGAGATTACAGCTAATGCAGGCAATGGATCAGTTGACAGATGAAACATATGTAAAGCATATGAAAGATTGTCAGAAAAAGATTTCGGCAGATGCCAGAAAAAGCATTTGTGATTGGGTGGAAGAGTTTATTTTCCAAAATATATAGTTGAACAAAAAAGAGTTGAGAGAGTAATCATGAAATGATACAATTTGTTTCGTAAAATTTCGGTAATGAAACAAATTGAAAGTATGTATTTTCACATAGAGGAGAAGGAAATGATTAGAACGATAACGCCAATCGGGAAAATATTAACAAGTTTATTTCGATTGCTGGGGCGAAATCTGATGTATACAGATAAGCCACGTTGTAATGAATGTAAAGCAGGCATGGTGCAGGAAGGCTCTTATTTGTATCTGTTGCCGTCCTATTTTGATGATGAGCATGTGGAAGATATGGAGTATTATTTCGAAAATAGTATTCCGCTCGCAGAGTCATCACAGATTCCACCAGGAAGGAGAGCATGTTATTTTAATGTTTTCCGTTGTGAAGAATGTGGAAACCGAAGGGTATCGATTGCAGATTTTTTGAATGTCAGAGGAGATGAATTACTGAAGGGAATTGAAGAATGTCCGTATGAGAAGGCAAAAGAGTTCCTTATGAGGACTCGGGAGTGGTAATTTGCAAAGGGTTGGAGTATAATAAATGCGAAAAAGAAATCCAACAAAAGTGCGAAACAGCCACGATTAATTGGTTATGTTTGGAGGGATAGTGAAAGCTATCCTTATTCCTCTTTGTCCGATTGTGGCAAGGAGGTTTTTTTATGTCAAAAGTGATCATGATACAGGGAACAATGTCAAATGCAGGAAAGAGCCTGATTGCGGCGGGATTATGCCGCATTTTCAAACAGGATGGGTACCGGGTGGCGCCTTTTAAATCACAGAATATGGCATTGAATTCTTATATTACAAAAGAAGGATTAGAAATGGGAAGAGCGCAGGTTATGCAGGCCGAGGCGGCAGGAATAGAACCTTCGGTGCACATGAATCCCATTTTATTGAAACCGACCAATGATGTGGGCTCTCAGGTAATTGTCAATGGGGAAGTATTGGGAAACATGAGTGCCCGCGATTATTTTGCATACAAAAAGAAATTGATTCCGGACATCTGCAAAGCGTTTCAGGAATTGGAAAAGCAGGCAGATATTATTGTAATCGAAGGTGCAGGAAGCCCTGCGGAGATCAATTTAAAAAAGGACGACATTGTTAATATGGGAATGGCGAAGCTTGTGGATGCACCCGTTTTGCTTGTTGGAGATATTGACCGGGGAGGGGTGTTCGCGCAACTGCTGGGAACACTGATGTTGTTAGAAGAAGAGGAAAAAGAACGGATCAAAGGACTGATTATAAATAAATTTCGCGGAGATAAAACGATTCTCGATCCGGGAATTGAAATGCTTGAGGAGCGGGGAAAGGTAAAAGTAACGGGAGTGGTTCCTTATATGCAGCTTTCCATTGAGGATGAGGACAGTCTCAGCACACAGTTGGAAAATAAAGAGACAGGACTGATCGATCTGGCAGTGATTCGGTTACCTCGTATTTCGAATTTTACGGATTTCAATGTGTTTGAGCAGTTACCGGATGTATCCGTCCGCTATGTCACATCGGTAAAGGAACTTGGAAATCCGGATATGATTTTGCTTCCGGGAAGCAAAAATACGATCGGGGACTTGCAGTGGATGCGGCAAAATGGACTTGAGGCAAAAATAAAAAAGTTGTCAGGGCAGATTCCTATCTGGGGAATCTGTGGTGGATACCAGATGCTTGGAATGTCGATCGAAGATCCTTATGGGGTGGAACAGAGCTGCAAAGAAATCCGGGGGATGGAACTTTTGCCGGAGCATACAGCTCTTATGCCGGAGAAGACGAGGAAACAGGTAAGCGGAACATTTTCTGATCTTGAGGGGCTTTTTGCATCATTATCAGGAAAAGAATACAGCGGATATGAGATTCATATGGGGAAAACGCAGGGGATACGAAATCTGGTAGGTATGGATATGCAGAATGCCGGAAATAAAACGGAGAATGTATATGGAAGCTATGTACATGGCGTTTTTGACCAGGGAAGTATTGCGGAGGATATTGTGAGAATCCTTGCAAAGCGAAAAGGCATTTTCTGGGAGGCGAAAGAACATTATGATTATGCGGCGTTTAAGGAAGCGCAATATGATCGTCTGGCAGACGGGCTGAGAGCGCATATGGATATGGAGTATGTATATTCTATTTTAAGGGAAGCAAAAATCAGTTGTGACTGGGAAAGATAAGAGTATATGACAAGAGAAGAACTGTTGGCGTTAAAGATCAAACCGATAAATAAGAAAATACAAAAAGAAGTAAAAGCAATCTGGGATGGGATTGCGAAACCATTGGATGGGCTGGGAGAGTTTGAACTGCTTCTGGCGCAAATCGGTGGTATTTTGGAAAGTACCGATTTGAATCTGCAAAAGAAGGCAATCATTGCTATGTGTGCGGACAACGGAATTGTTGCGGAGCATGTGAGTCAGTCCGGGCAGGAAGTGACTGCAATCGTGACTTCTTTTATGGGAAAGCAGCAGAGCTCCGTTGGAAAGATGGCGGCACATGCGGGCGTCGATGTCATCCCGGTGGATATTGGAATCAACAGTGCGGAAAAAATTCCCGGTGTACGTGATTGCAAGATTATGCAGGGGACGAGAGATTTTCTTGTGGAGCCGGCGATGACGGAAGAAGAGGCATTGCGTGCAATCGAAGTCGGAATACAGTTGGTGCAGGAGTGCAAAGACAAGGGATATACTTTGCTTGGTACCGGCGAAATGGGAATTGGCAATACAACAACGAGCAGTGCTGTGGCGATCGCACTTATGGAGAAAGATGATACAGACCCGGTGGCATTAGAGAGATGGATTGGAAGAGGCGCCGGTTTAAGTGATGCGGGACTGCAGAGAAAAGAGCAGGTGATAAAAAGCGCGTTGGGAAAATATCCGGCAGCACATATGGATGCATTGCAGATTTTAGCGACATTCGGAGGTTTAGATATTGCAGGAATGGCAGGCGTCTGTATCGGTGGTGCGCTTTATCATATTCCGGTGATTCTGGATGGATTGATCAGTACACTTGCGGGACTTGTAGCACAGCGGCTTGTGCCGGGCGTGCGGGAATTTTTGATTCCATCGCATTGCAGCAAGGAACCGGCAGCGCGCCTGTTGGCAGACGAATTGCAGTTACATCCTGTGATCGATGCAAATCTGGCGTTGGGCGAGGGAACCGGTGCAGTTATGATGTGCGAACTGTTAGACCTTGCTTTGACACTGTATGAAAAGCAGACAACATTTGATACCATGGAAATCGAGCAATATGAGCGTTTTTCGGATAAAGATGGTGTCCATTAAGAGGAAAATGGAATGATACATTTGGTTATTGGAGGAAGTGGCAGCGGAAAATCGGAATTTGCGGAAAATCTGTTAGAGGACAGCCAAAGAAAATATTATATTGCAACCATGCAGGTTTATGATGAGGAAGGCAGGAAAAAAGTTGCGCGCCATCAGAGACTTCGGGCGGAAAAAGGATTTCAAACGATCGAGCAGCCAAGGGATATGCATAAGGCGGCAGAAACTGTTGCAAGAGACTGGAAGCAGATAGAAAATGCAGCGCTGCTGGAGTGTATGTCCAATCTTGTTGCAAATGAAATGTTTGGCGGTGAAACGGAAGATTCTGCAAGCAGGATGAGTGAGGCAGAAAGAGAAGATTTTCTGGTAGAAAAAGTAACGGAGGGAATTCAGGTACTTGCCGAAAAGCTGGACAAGCTTGTGATTGTAAGCAATAATGTTTTCGAAGATGGGATATCCTATGATGCACAGACGATGTCGTATATCCGAGTGCTGGGGAGAGTCAATCAGGAACTGGCACGGATGGCAGATTATGTGACGGAAGTAGTCGTGGGCATTCCGGTAAAAGTGAAATAAGAGAATGATAGAAAAGAGAGAAAATTCATGCACATTATAAAAGCGATGATTATTGCATTTTCAACATATTCGAAGATACCAATGCCGCAGTTTGAATGGAAAGAAGAAGATATGCGCTATAGCATGTGCTTTTTCCCATGGGTGGGCGCGGTAATCGGAGCGTTGGTGTTCGCCTGGTATCGGATTGCACAAAAGCTGGGACTTCATGAGTGGACCTATGTGTGTATTGCGACAGCAATTCCGTTGCTTGTGACAGGTGGATTTCATGTAGACGGGTATATGGACACCATGGATGCATTTCATTCCTATCAGCCGAGAGAACGAAAACTTGAGATTTTAAAAGACGCACATATTGGAGCCTTTTCCGTAATTATGCTGGCGGTGTTTGGATTGATTTATATGGGCGCGTTCGGGCAGATCGAGGGAGCAGGAAATTTGGGAGTATTCTGTTGCGGATTTTTCCTTTCCCGTTGTCTGAGTGGACTTAGTGTAGTGTCGCTCCGTTCTGCGAAAAGTGACGGACTGTTGTACCATTTTGCCAGCACGGCACATGAAAAATGGGTAAAAGGTGCGCTTTATTTGCAGATCATTTTGTGTGCCATACTGATGCTCTGGCTTCAGGCAAAGACTGCAATTTTTGTGCTTGTAGCAGCGGGACTTACGTACCTGTACTATCGGTGGAGAAGCTATCGGGAACTGAATGGAATTACCGGGGACACGGCGGGCTATTTCCTTACATTGTGTGTGGGGGCGATGGCTGTTGCTGCTGTTGTGATAGATTTTTTATAAAAATCTATCATGTAGCGTCAGCCCATTTGCCGAAGGCAAATTGTGCATGGGCTGATGTTCCAAGAAATGTGATAGATTTTTTATGAAAACCGTGGAGGTACAAAATGGAGTTATATATTGGTGGCGTGGCCCAGGGAAAGAAAGCGTATGTTCTGCAGGAACGGGGCATTGCAAAGGAAGAAATCTGGGATGATTTTGAAGTGTGGTTCCGTGAGGAATTGCAGGAAAAAAAGCCGGCAGAGGAAGATGCCCGGGCAATTCTTGCCGGGCGTCCGGAGATTGCAATCATATGCGATGAGGTAGGAAATGGCATTGTTCCGATGGATGCATTTGAGCGGGAATACCGGGAACGTCTGGGGCGTTTTCTTATTGAAGTGGCAAAAAAGGCTGATCGCGTGGAACGAATTATGTGTGGAATAGGGCAGAGAATTAAATGAAGATAAAATGTTATTTGATCCGCCATGGACAGACGCCGGCAAACCGTCGGCACAGTTATCTTGGCTGGACGGAAGAGGCACTTTCTGCGGAGGGAAGAATGCAGATATTGTCTTTGAAAGAAAAAATGACAGGGCTGGAACTACCGGAGGTTGTTTTTATGAGTCCGATGCAAAGATGCCGGGAGAGTGCTCAAATTTTGTTTCCGGATAGAGAAAAAATTGAGATTCCAGAGTGGAAAGAAATGAATTTTGGCGCTTTCGAGGGAAAGAATTATGAGCAGCTCAATGGAAATCCGCAGTATCAGGCATGGATCGACAGCAATGGAACACTGCCTTTTCCGGAAGGAGAAAGCCGGGCAGAATTTATTGATCGTGTATGTGCAGGAATGGAGAATGCAGCGGATTATTTAAGAAATTATGCACAGAGTAATCTGTGCAGGGACTGTGGAAGTGACCGGGAAGTTACGGTGGCGGCCGTTGTGCATGGTGGGACGATCATGGCGCTTTTGAGCTATTATGGTGGCGGAGATTACTATGATTATCAGGTCGAAAACGCGGGTGGTTTTTCCTGCCGGATTTTGATTGCAGGTGAACAGATTCGTTTTGTTACACAGGAAAGAGGATTCAGATGATAAAATATCACATAATTGCTTTATTTGGAGGTTTTCTACTGGATCTGCTTGTGGGAGATCCGCATTGGATGCCACATCCGATCCGGCTGATCGGTAGTCTGATCGCGAAATGTTCCAAATGGAATCGTGCGGAATTGAAAAAAGGCGCGCAGTTTTGGCGCGGTGCGGCGATGACGATTCTGGTGTTATGTCTGACCGCTGTTGTCGCGGCGGCGATTCTGGTGGCGGGATATTGGTTGCATCCATTCGCCGGATGTATCATTGAAGGCATTATGACATATCAGATTCTTGCTACAAAATGCCTGAAAGTAGAAAGCATGAAAGTGTATGAGGCACTGAAAAAGAATGATCTGGAAGGTGCGCGCTACGCGGTGTCGATGATCGTTGGGCGGGATACACAGGTACTTGATGCTACAGGAGTGGCAAAGGCTGCGGTGGAGACTGTAGCGGAAAATACATCGGATGGCGTGATCGCACCACTCATTTATCTGGCA
>URYB01000105.1 GCA_900552085.1 uncultured Lachnobacterium sp. | reverse complement strand
TAAAGAACTAGAGTGAATTCCAAAGTTATATTCTAAGTAGTGATATAAATTGGAATGCCAAGAAGTCAGAAGGAATCATAGAAATTAAACTTCAATAAATGATTTTGTGTTTCTTATTCGATAGGCGAATAAAGGGTACAATTATCATGTGAATGGAAAAATTAATCCTAAATACGGGAATAATAGATATACTATTAGATATAATAATATATTTCAGTACAGATATTAGGAGGAAAAATAAATGGATTACAAGAACGCAGGCGTAGATATCGAGGCAGGATACGAGTCAGTGGAACTTATGAAAAAGTATGTGAAAGCAACCATGCGTCCGGAAGTGTTAGGTGGACTTGGTGGTTTTTCCGGCGCTTTTTCTTTAGATACAATCAAAAATATGGAAGAGCCGGTTCTGTTATCTGGAACAGATGGATGTGGAACAAAAGTAAAGCTTGCATTTTTGATGGACAAGCATGATACCATTGGTATTGACGCTGTTGCCATGTGTGTAAATGACGTTGCATGTGCAGGTGGTGAACCATTATTTTTCCTGGATTATATTGCATGTGGAAAGAATTATCCTGAAAAGATCGCAACGATCGTAAGTGGTGTGGCAGAAGGATGTAAGCAGTCCGGCTGTGCACTGATCGGAGGAGAGACAGCAGAACATCCTGGACTTATGCCGGAGGATGAGTATGATCTTGCCGGATTTACGGTAGGTGTGGTAGACAAGAAGGACATCATTACTGGAGAGGATTTAAAGGCTGGAGATGTGCTGATCGGTATGGCAAGTTCCGGTGTACATTCCAACGGATTCTCCCTTGTCCGCAAGATTTTCAAGATGGACAAAGAGACATTGAATACTTATGTGGATGAACTTGGCACAACACTTGGTGAGGCACTTCTTGCTCCGACACGTATTTATGTTGGTGCATTAAAGTCCATTAAGAATGCAGGAGTTCGCGTGAAAGCGTGCAGCCATATTACAGGTGGCGGTTTCTACGAGAATATTCCACGTATGCTTCCAGAAGGAAAGCACGCAGTTGTTGAGAAGAACAGCTATCCAATCCCGCCAATCTTTACTTTGATGGCAAAGGAAGGAAATGTTGAAGAGCAGATGATGTACAATACATACAACATGGGACTTGGAATGATTCTCGCTGTAGATCCTGCAGATGTGGATAAGACAATGGAAGCAATCAAGGCAGCTGGAGATACTCCATATGTGGTTGGAAAGATCACAGACGGAGAGAAGGGTGTTACATTATGCTAAAAATCGCAGTGTGTGTATCCGGCGGTGGAACAAACTTACAGGCCATCATTGATGGAATTGAAAATCAGACGATCACGAACACAGAAATTGAAGTGGTGATCAGCAACAATAAGAATGCATATGCTCTGGAGCGTGCAAAGCAGCACGGAATCAAAAGCATCTGCATCAGCCCGAAAGATTATGCAAGCAGAGAGGCATTCAACGAGGATTTTTTAAAACAGCTGAATTCCTATCATGTGGATCTGGTCGTGCTGGCAGGATTCCTTGTAGTGATTCCGGAGCAGATGATCAAAGAATATACCAACCGGATCATCAATATTCATCCATCACTGATTCCATCTTTCTGCGGAACTGGATATTACGGATTAAAAGTACATGAAGGTGTTCTTTCCCGCGGTGTAAAAGTGACCGGAGCAACGGTACATTTCGTGGATGAAGGAACGGATACCGGTCCGATCATTCTGCAGAAAGCAGTTGCTGTGGAGGAGACAGATACACCGGAAGTTCTGCAGCGCCGTGTGATGGAGCAGGCAGAATGGATCATTATGCCAAAGGCGATTGATCTGATTGCAAATGGAAAAGTTACCGTGACAGACGGTAAGGTACATATCGGATAGAGTTCTTGAAAATAAGGAGAGTAGACATGAAAGTTCTTGTAGTAGGAAGCGGCGGACGTGAGCATGCAATTGTGACAAGTGTTGCAAAGAGCAAACGTGTAGATAAGATTTATTGTGCACCGGGCAATGCCGGAATCGCAGCACTTGCAGAGTGCGTGCCGATCGGCGCCATGGAATTTGATAAACTGGTTGCTTTTGCAAAGGAGCAGGCAATTGATTTTACAATCGTTGGAATGGACGATCCATTAGTAGGCGGAATTGTTGATGTGTTTGAGGCAGAGGGGCTGAAAGTATTTGGACCACGCAAGAATGCAGCAATCCTTGAGGGATCGAAGGCTTTTTCCAAGGATCTCATGAAAAAATACAACATTCCAACAGCCGGATATGAGAATTTCACAGATCCTAAGGATGCACTTGCATATCTTGAGACTGCAAAGATGCCAATCGTACTGAAAGCAGATGGACTTGCTTTGGGAAAAGGTGTATTGATCTGCAATACACTTGAAGAGGCAAAAGAAGGTGTCCGTACCATTATGGAGGACAAGAAGTTCGGTAATGCCGGAAATACCATGGTAATCGAAGAGTTCATGACAGGACGCGAGGTTTCCGTACTTTCTTTTGTTGATGGAAAAACAATCAAAATCATGTCTTCCGCACAGGATCATAAGCGTGCAAAAGACGGAGATCAGGGATTAAATACCGGTGGTATGGGTAACTTCTCGCCAAGCCCGTTCTACACAAAAGAAGTGGATGATTTCTGCAAGAAGTATATTTATCAGGCAACTGTAGATGCTATGGCTGCAGAGGGACGTCCATTTACCGGAGTTATTTTCTTTGGACTGATGCTCACAGAAGACGGACCAAAGGTACTTGAGTACAATGCAAGATTCGGTGATCCGGAAGCACAGGTCGTACTGCCTCGTATGAAGAATGACATTATTGATGTGATGGAAGCCTGTGTTGACAGCAGACTTGATACCATTGATCTGCAGTTTGAGGACAACGCAGCAGTCTGCGTGGTGCTGGCATCTGACGGATATCCGGTGTCTTATGAGAAGGGATTTCCAATCACCGGATTCGAAAAATTCGATGGAAAAGACGATTACTATTGTTTCCATGCAGGTACCGCTTTTGATAAAGAGGGACGTATCGTGACAAACGGTGGTCGTGTACTTGGCATTACAGCTACCGGTAAGGATTTAAAGGAAGCCAGAGCAAAAGCCTATGAGGCAACGGAGTGGATTGACTTTGCAAATAAATATATGAGACACGATATTGGAAAGGCAATTGACGAAGCATGAAAAAAGGCATAATTTTTGATATGGACGGAACACTTTGGGATTCTGCGGCTGGAGTCGCAGAGTCCTGGAATGAAGCAATGCTTGCATATGGCTACCAAAGAGAGCCGCTTACAGCAGGCGATATTCAGTCGGTAATGGGAAAGACAATGGAAGATATTGCAGATATCCTGTTTCCGGGACTGAATGCGGTACAAAGAAAAGAACTTTTGGATTTGTGCTGTAAGCTGGAGAATGATTACCTCCGTAAGCATGGCGGGGTTCTTTATCCGGACATCCGTAAAACAATGGAAAAGCTGAAAGAAAACTATCATCTGTATATTGTAAGTAATTGTCAGGCCGGATATATTGAAGCTTTTCTGGATTATTACAAATTTCATGATCTTATTGAAGATATTGAATGTTACGGCAACAATGATAAGCCGAAAGGGGAGAATATAGCGCTTTTGTATCAGAGAAATGACTTGCAGGACGCAGTGTATGTTGGGGACATACAGGGCGACTATGATGCGAGCATGTCCGCAGGAGTACGGTTTATTCATGCGGGATACGGTTTTGGAAAAGTAGAAGTTGATGTGCCGGAAATACAAAAGTTTTCTGAATTAACAGAGGTAATTGACACTGTCTGGAACTAAATGGGAGAGTTATGGAAAAGCACAATTTAGCAAATCAAGATGAAGTACTCAGGGTTGTAGCAGAGCAGAACCAGAAATTCATTATGGAATATGAAGCCAGTACAGACACTATGCAGGTGTACAAGGTGGAAAACGGTGAGTTCGTTACAGTATACGATGTATTCGAATACGCTGCAGAAGATAAGATAGGCAGCGTATTTGTGGACCTTGCAGATAAAGAATTGTATCGGCAGACGATAAAGGAATGTATGAGCAAACCAACGCACACCATGATTGATGCGCGTTTTTGTGAACCTGGAAAAGAGGGGGTATGGTTTCGCTTTTTTCTTGTCAGCACAACAGAAGACGGAGAGAAAGTAGATCGTATTGCAGGACGTCTTCGGTCCATTCACAATGAGAAGATTGCGAATGAGAATATGCGTAGAAAAGCAGAAATGGATGCGCTGACGAATGTGTATAATCATACGGCATTTGAAGAAATCTGTGAAAAAAAGCTGGAAAAATATGATGGCAAGGCATTGCTTATGATGCTGGATGTGGATGATTTCAAAATGATCAATGATACCCAGGGACATGCCGTCAGAGATATGGTACTTGAGCAGACAGGCACCGTATTGAATGCTGTGGTTGGAAACCATGGTGTGGCAGGACGGCTGGGTGGCGATGAATTTGCTGCATTTGTCTGGGGGCTCAAAGATGAGTATGATATCCACAAATTCTGTGAAAATCTGAAGGAGCGTTTAAAGACCATCATATTTGATATGGAATATGCGGCTTCTATTGGAATCAGTGAAGTGGGAGACCGGAAAATGACATTTTCGGATCTGTATTATGAAGCAGATCAGGCGGTCTATACCGCAAAGAACAGAGGAAAGAATCAGATTGTATTTTTTAAGGATATTCAGGAATTGCTGGATCAGAATGCCAAAGAACAGGAAGAAATTCAGTATGCAGAGGAAATCTGTAGTACAGCAGATGAACATGTACTTCTTGTGGAGCTGAAAGAGTGTATTTCACAGTTGTCCTCTGGGCGGTTTGCAGATGGTCTCAAACGAATGGAACTGTCATTGCAGAACTTTTTTGATGCAGATTGTGTCATCGTGATTGATAAAACGCGAAGAAACCGGCAGAAGGTAAGTGAATGCCATAAAGAAAGTGCAGAGATGACATCCCGTGTGATCGTAGAACTTATCGAGAACGGAAAAGCAAATTCCTATTGGAAGGTGCTTTATGAGCGGATAAATATTTGTATGCCGAATATCAAACGCATCAAAAATACGATGCCGGAGCTTTATGAGGGAATGGTACAATGCCGGATATGGTCAATTATCGCAAGTTCGCTGCTGAAAGATAACGAGAATGTCGGTGCTCTTTTGGTTTTTAATCCGCGCAGACACATTGAGGAATCTATGCTTGTACAGATGGTTGCCGAGTATCTGAATGCATGTCTTTTGAGGGAAAGCGCAAATGAAATCTGTGAGAAGAGTAAAACACATGATAGTCTCACAGGCTTATGGAACCGCAACAGTTTTGTATTGTGGAAAAAAGAACGTGAAATTCAGGGATACCAATCACTTGGAATTATCACAACCGATATTATCAAGCTTTCGGATATGAACCATCAGTTTGGATATCTGTATGGCAATAAGAAGCTGATCGAAGTGGCAGAGATACTCAAAGAGACTTTTGATGGATATCGGCTGTTTCGTTATGATCAGGACGAAATGCTTGTTTTATGCGCAAATATAAAACGAAAAGATTTTGAAGAACGGGTGAATCAATTAAAAGAACGTCTGGAACTGCTTTCTTTTTCTGTGGCAAATGGATATAGCTGGAGTTCACATCCTGCCGTATATTCACAGATTGCAGAAGCAGAAGCGGTCATGGACAATGACAAGGTGAAAATTCTTCATGGAAATACTGCGTTCCGTAAGATTGCAGGAAATCTGATTCGGGAAGTGCAGGATTTGCTGGACAGAGATCATTATCTTGTGTATCTGCAGCCGAAGGTAAATATTGCGTCTGGGAAGACGGAAGGTGCAGAGGCCCTGGTACGGCAGCTGGATGATGAACTTGGACTTGTGGCACCTTCCCATTTTATACCGGTTCTGGAACATTATAATCTGATTTATATGATCGACCTGTTTGTTTTAGAGGAAGTATTTAAGTATCAGCAGGCGGAGCAGAAAGCTGGACATCGTCTGGTACCGATTTCTTTGAATTTCTCGAAGAAGACGATCCTGTATCCGGATCTTTTGGAAAGAGTCAAAGCGGTTACAGAAAAATATGATGTGCCGATGGGAATGGTACATATCGAGGTGACAGAGACGGTAGGAGATATGGATCACATTGTGATCGAGAATGTATCCAATGCACTCAAAAAGATGGGATTTCGTCTTTCTATGGATGATTTTGGTACACAGTATTCGAATTTGTCGGTATTGTTGCAGTATGATTTTGATTCCGCAAAAATCGACCGTTCCATGGTAACAGAAATTACAACAAACCAGAGAAGCCGCATGATGCTTGATTATATGACTTCTCTGATCAATGATCTTGGTATCGAGTGTATCGTAGAAGGAATTGAAACCAAGGAGCAGGTAGATATTCTTCGTCAGACGAAAGCGGAAATGATTCAGGGTTACTACTTTGGCGAACCGGTTCCAAAAGAAGAATTCTACGACAGATTTATGAAAGAAGAATAAAATTACAAAGAAGGGATGCTTGCGGATACACACAGGGCACCCCAACCCACGCGGGGGTCTGGATATTTCTCTACAAAGGGAAGTTTCCGGGCCCCTTTTATCAGATAGGCCTTCATTTTTTCACCGTACAAAAAGGAATCATTTCCCTGCAAAATGCCCCATTGCATGAGCAGGGCACAACTTCCTGACACGAAAGGTGTGGCCATGGAAGTACCACTTCTTGTTTCGTAGCCCCCACCCACGGCGCAGCTTGTGATGTCTACTCCGGGAGCAACAATATCCGGTTTTACCTGATTCGTATTCCATGTAAATCCGCGTCCGGAAAAAGGGGCGTAAGTATTGGTATTGGAATCATAGGCACCGACGCTGATCGTTTTGGCAGCGGTGGACGGAATCGTAAGTGTGGTTTCCGGTGTAGGTGCAAGAAACTGGGTTGCATTGCCGCGGATTGCCGCTGCAGGCATCCACAGATCGTAGATTCCGTCTGTGATATTCTGGGCAGTAAGAAGAAAGGTCCATACACCGGAAGCAATGTAGGTACGCGAAGAAATAAAATCAATGTAGAGTTCCTGATAGAGACTGTAGGGAGAAGGCGCACCACAATAAATAAGAAGCTCGGTATCTCCCACGGCAAAGCGCCAGCTTCCGGGAGTGTCAGGAATCTGGATGGGAGCCTGCGAAAATGGCGGAAGCAGCTGAATGCGGATTTCATCCCAGTAATTTTTCCATATCTGAATGGAGAGATTTCTTTCATAATCACCCACAACAAATTCCAGGGACTTCGAGGTGTTTGAAAGAATGCGTCCACCAGCGTGACCACCATTATTTCCCTCATTTCCGCTGCCGGTCACAATACAGATCCGCCCAAGATCGGATACGGAATCCAGATAGGTTTCCAACAGGGAAGTGCCGCTGTGGGAGCCGTAGGTATTGCCGAAACTGAGGTTGATGGAAAGCGGTAACTGATGGTCTATGGCATAGAGGACGGAAAAATCGACCGCCTGCATCAGCTGTGTAGTGCTTGGAAAACCCATAGGTCCGGGGGCGCCGAGTTTGATAACAAGAAGAGAAGCTTCATAGGCAATCCCGCGGTTTGCAATCTGCACACGGCCGTTTCCGGCGGCGATACCGGTCACATGCGTTCCGTGTCCGCTGGTATCAAAGCTTGGACAGAATGCAGAACGTTCCTGCAGTGTGGGGGCAGCGATAGCAGCATTGATCTGTTCCTCTGTGAACAGTGTGCCCAGTGTGTAGCCGGGAGGGGAAAGAAAATTTTTTGATGGATCGGGCGTTATGGTCTGATCCCACAGCGCCAGAATTCTTGTGGATCCGTCTGCATTCTGAAAATCCGGATGCATATAATCGATGCCGGAATCTATGATGGACAAAAGCACGCCTTTTCCCGTCAGGGAAAGTGGAGCCTCCTGGATTGCCGTAATGCAGGAGGAACGGATGGCCGGAAGATCTTCGAAGAAAAGCCGCCTCGGGCGTTCGATATAAATGACCTGCGGAGAATCCGCAAGGGCATCGATTGCTTCCTCTGGCAGAAGCAAAATGGCGTAGTTATTCAGAAGGAATGTAATCCGGAAATTGGGAAATGTCTGTTGTAAAGCATCGGCGGTACCGGAATAAAGAATAATGACTTCCCAGAGATTTTCTGTTTCGGAAAAGC
>URYB01000104.1 GCA_900552085.1 uncultured Lachnobacterium sp. | reverse complement strand
CTTGGATCTGCCCATCTGCTGGTGTCCGTTCAAGGCGGGGCCATAATTCGGCCAAAACGATAATCACCGCCGCTGCTGCTTTGGGCCATACGAATGATCATAGTAATTCCTATGATTCCAATCGGAATGCTAATGCCAATTACTGTTAATACTATTTTATAACTTAATCCCGCAATAAACAAGAGGCTAATAAAAATTAATGCAGCTGCAATCGTAGTTGAAGTATCTGGCTGCGTTAAAATTAGTACTAATGGTACAGAAACGAGTGCGAAAGAGATAATGAGCGTCTTAACATTGTTTATATGGTCCTGATGTTTTCCGAAATAATATGAAAAAACCAAAATAATTACAATCTTTGCAAGCTCAGAGGGCTGAAAACGTATTCCGGCAATGGAAATCCATCGCTGTGCACCACCGGCGGATGATCCAAAAATCTGAACTCCAACCAGTAATCCTATAATTCCCAGATAATACAAAGGCGTAAGCCGGAGTAAAACGGAATAATCCATCAGTGATACGACCGTCATCACGATCAGTCCTAAAACAAATCCTGCAATCTGCATTTTCTGTACGGAATGCTTGGCACTTCCTATGATAAGAATTCCTATGATATTCAATATTGCAATGTAAATAACCAGTTGAAAATGGTAATTTCGAAGTTTGTATTGTTTTAACATCTTATGCTCTTTTCTTATTTTGCTTTAAAATCACTTTTATCTCATAGTTTTCAGCAGATACATCATAATATCTGGAAATAATTTCGGATATTTCTTTTTTCATCCGCTCCATAAGGTTGGGAGAGTTTTCCATCTGCCCGGATTCAATCATAAACTTTAGACGTTCTCTGGCAATGCTGCCGGTCATTTCTGTATTATGCCTCATTTCCACATTCCTTTCCTGAAGAATGATGCAGTATGCTGCGCTTGGTACATGGGTCTTCCGGATTTAAGTCCACCGGAATAACCCGTGGACTGTCCAGTAAACGCGCCGCATTCATAAATGCTCTTGCAGATTTTGAATGCAGGGATAAAACCGGAACCCCCTTATTCTGGCTGATGATCACCTTATCATCTACTGGAATAACTCCAATACTTTTCACCCCGAGAATTTCTTCGATATCTTTTTGTGAGAGCATATCATGCTTTCGGACCATCCTTGAATTGTAGGAATTGATAAGCAGATCTACCTGTGAAAGCCTTTGACTTTCCAAAAGGTATAATACCCGTCCGGCATCCCGTACCGCAGATATGTGTGGCGTTGTGACTACCAGTGCCCGGTTTGCGGCAGAGACTGCAAAATGAAAACCATCATCAATCCCTGCCGGACAGTCGATCAGGCAATAATCAAATTCCTGCTTCAAATGAGAAATCACTGTATAAAGTTTACTTTCATAATCCCGAATCTTTTTACAGCGAAGTGCTGCCGGTATCATATACAGATTCGGATACCGCTTGTCCTTGATCAGCGCCTGCTTTAAACGGCACTGATTTTCCAGAAGATCGATCAGATTATACTGTACCTGATCTTCCATTCCCATTACAACGTCCAAATTCCGAAGTCCCATGTCAGTATCTAACATAACGACTTTTTTATCTAACCGTGAAAGTCCTGCGCCGATATTCGCAATCGTTGTAGTCTTGCCAACACCGCCTTTTCCTGAAGTGAATACTATTGCTTCACCCATGAAACAAACCTCCTGTTAGTATTTAGTTATCTATGTGACTAATCGGCAACGGAATTACCCGTATGACCGCTGGCACCGGATGCTTTCATTTCTTTTAGATCATCCATTTTGGTTTCCCCATAATAGTAAGAAATGACATTTCTGGCTGCAGTTGCTGCATTATGAGAACTGTAACCGTTTGCAATACGTACGGCAATTGTGATCTCCGGATCATCATAAGGTGCATATCCGATAAACAATCCATGGTTGGCATGTCCGGTCTGCTGAGCCGTACCGGTCTTACCAGCTACCGCAATATCAAATCCCTGGAAACGATCCATGGTCGTTACCACTTCACGCATACCGGAATGAATGGCATCCCATTGTGTACTCGTAAGCGTTCCGGAAATATCTTCATAATCCGGTTTGTACTGCTCTACGGTATTACCATCAACATCAACAATTTTGTTCATCAACTGGTAATTATATTTTTTACCGGATGCAACAGCCGTCACATAACGGGAAAGAGCAACTGTAGTAAGGTTGTTATCACTCTGTCCGATTGCAGCCATAACAGGGAACGCTGTTGCAATCTTTGACTGATTTTCTACAATTTCCAGACCGGTTTTTTCATCCAGTCCATAAATATGTGCATATTTTTGAATCAGTGAAATACCATTCGCATCATTGTAGGTTCCTGTTTTCTTCTGTGCAAGACGATTACCGACTGTGTAGAAAAATACATTACAGGAATCCCGAATAGCTTCCGATACATTATCAAGTCCATGATTTCCCGGATAAATCCAGCATTTTGGCTTGTTTTCAATATCATTATAGATTCCGGTACAACGGATTTTGTCAGAAACAGTAATCACGTTTTCGGCCATTCCTGCAGTCGCAGATACAAGCTTAAATGTAGAACCTGGTGCAGTACGTTCCTGCGTTGCGTAATTATACAAAGGATTTGATTTATCCTTCTGCAAAGCATTATAATAATCTGCATCTACACCATTTGCGAGTTTGTTGTTATCATATCCCGGATAACTTACCATTGCACGAATTTCACCCGTCTTTTCATCGATCACAATACAGGAACCGGTACATGGCTCCAAAGCCAGCTGTGCAGGTGTGATCTCAATATTATTGATTTTCTGCATAATAAAAGATGCTGGTGATAACGTTCCGTTTTTCAATTTATTGATGGTCGCATCATCATAGTCAAGCACACCTTGATCGAACAATAGCAGACAAAGCTGGCGAGGACTGATCTCTCCACGTTCAATCATATACTGGTAGATGATTTTAGAAAACTCCGTATCTTTTTTTATATTATCCAGAATATAATTGCATAGTGCATCATATATTTCTGTAGAATCCGCATATTCTTCATCGACTTCTAAAAGGCTGATATCAATCCAATGTTGATTGATACAATATTTTAAATATTCTTTCGGACTGATCTTCTGATCCTTCCACTGCTTATAGGTGTCATCATTCTCATCGATTTCATCTTTGAGAAGAACCTGCTTTTCTTTCAGCATCTGTATGATATACGTAAATTCATCTAACGTCTCATCCGACATTTCCTTTAATGTTTCCGGAGAAGAGGTCAGTTCCTGCCTGATTTTGCTCAGTTTCGTTTTCTGTGTAGATTTGAAACTGTTCAGTACTGCTTTTTCTGTATCAGATGCCTTTTTTGTTTTAAAATGCTCTGTATTAATCACGCTATTGCCGATTAAAGCAGTATAAACCTCATTCATGGAAATGTTTCCATCTTTGATATTTGAGTATACAACCGCCGCAATCTCATTTTGCAGTGCAAGATAGGTTGCCTTTTGCAAATCTGCATCAATACTCAGGTACAAATCATCTCCGGCTACGGAATCTGTATTGCTGATGACTTCGGTGATTCGACCGACATTATCAATATAGAATTTACTCTCACCATTTTTACCACGCAGATACGATTCGTAATATTGCTCTAATCCGGCTTTACCGATCGTATCATTCTGTGTATAACTGTCATCTTCATCTTTGAGATCGTTATATTCCGTTTCTGAAATTCTTCCGGTATAACCAATGATGGAAGAAAAGTATTCACTGTAATTGTATTTACGGATCATATCTTCATTCACGGAAATACCATTCAGATCATCAATATGCTCATTGACATAAGCGACCGTCTTGTCCGATACATCAGTTGCAAATTTGACTTCTTTGTAACGTGCATAGAAATTTCCATCGATTGCATAACGGATAACAACAATTTCATAGGCAATTTTTTGTGAATATGCATCCGAAATATTATATTTCTTCTCTCCCATCATATAGTTCATAATCTGTTCAGCGGTTGCTTTCGCTTCGTCGAACTGATAGGTATCATTATAGGAAAGATCATCAATATTGCTTTTGCCAAAAATGTCCGCACGAAAACGATCTAATGATGTACCGGTAACAGTAAAGCTGTATGTACCATCTTTATTTAACTGGATTTTAAAATCGTTTGTGATGGACTCTCCATTTTCATCCAGAACAGTCAGAATTTCTGCAAGTTCAGAATTAAGAGTTTCATTCTTTTCGTCTGTACTGGAATAAGTCGAATTATCAATAATTGATAATGAGTATGCAAGCTCATTATAAGCCAAAAGCTTGCCGTTTTTGTCGTATATGTTTCCTCTTGCTGCTTCAACCGGACGTGTTTGCTGAATGAGAAGAGAAAAATTTTCCTGATAAGATTTACCATTTACAATCTGCAGTGTAAAAACACGGATGATGATCGCTGCAAATAAAATGATAAATACCGCTGCTAAAACAAATAACCGTGAGCTGAAGAATTTCTTCAGGAACTCTTTAATATCATAACTCAAATTTTGTTGATCTCCTTTTTTTCTCATATGCTTCCAGACTTTGGTTAATCTTTAGAAGAATAAAATAAAGAAAAATGGTAATAACCATTGTATAAACAAATTCCGGAATAATTATGGAAGATAAATAATACCAGAATTTAAATTTACTTCTCATTAAAAACATCACAAAATAAATTACAAGATTACAGGCAATATCACTTGCTCCGATCATGACCATCGGCAATTTGATGTCATCCGGGTAAAAATACTTCTTGAACATGCCATTGATGTAACCGATGTACATATAAAGTAAAGCATATACACCAAGATAAAAACCACAAAATATGTCGATAAGCAGACCGCAAAAGAAACCGATCCACAGACCTTCTTTCTTACCGCGCATCAGTCCGAACGAAGCAACCACGATAAGCAGTAGATTCGGGGCGATGTTTGCAAATGTCAGAGATGGAAATATGGTTGTCTGTAAGAGAAAGCATATGGTTACTATGATAAAAAGTACAATTTTTCTACGCATAATCCTCTCCCATTATTCGTTGCTCTGTGTCTGCGTATCCTGTGTGTTCTGAGTGTCTGCCTGTGTACTTTCCTCAGTATCCTCTGTTCTGGACGAAAAACTTCCTGTATCTTTTACCGTTGTAATGACAAGAACTTCCTGTAAATGCTGAAAATCAACAACAGGTGTAATGCTTCCGGATTTTGTGAGGTTGTTTGCATTGTCTTCCACATCATAGATATATCCAATCAGAATACCCTGCAGATATTTGTCTGAAACGTAGGAAGTAACAACAGGATCGCCCTGTTTTACCTTATTCTTTTCATCACGTAATTCGGAAAAAGGCAGAACCTTATTCTGGTTCATGGACATCAGGCTTCCGCTGACATTAAAGTTATCTTTTGTAGTAAGAACCATAGCGCTGACATTGCTCGAATCGTCAATGATACTGCGGACTTTTGCATAATTTGGTCCGACATCCGTAACAATACCAACCAGTCCCTTGCCGGCAATGACATTCATGCCTTTTGCAATGCCCTGTTTCTTTCCTTTATCAATTGTAAAAGTAGAAAACCAGTTGGTTCCATCCATGGCGATCACATTGGCTGCTACCTTATCATAGTCTGCATATTGTTTATCCAGATCTAATAATTCCCGGTAGTTGTCAAGTTCATACTGCTCTAATTTTGTTGTATTTAATTCTACGGTCAGATCATCCACCTGTTTTTGTAAATCTTTGTTTTCCTGAAGAACTTCTCCAAGTGTCTTGAAATCGTTAGCCTTTGAAGAAATCCAGGAGCCGGCAGAATTGATTCCCTTTTGCATAGGAACGAATACATAACCGGCTACTGTATTTAACGGGCCTCCGGAAATATTAAATACAAGGCTTACAAATATTGCGATGATACAGACACCGGAAAGAATCAGTAATAAATATTTACTTGATAAATGTTTCTTTTTGTTTCGGTAACTACGACTCTTTTTCATGAAACCCTCTATTTATTATTTTAAGTTATTATTTTTCATTGAGAATGGAATTCTTTTGTATTTCGAATCTGTTGCAATCTTGGAAAGACCACGTACAGCACTCTCTTCCGGATCATCACAGGTATTTACCTTAATGTTGGTAATTTCTGTAAATAACTGATCCAGATCCTGAATCTTGGATCCACCTCCGGTAATATAAATTCCTGCATGGATAATATCTTTTGCAAGTTCTGGTGGAGTTTTCTCCAGAATCAGTTTAACGGAAGAACAGATGGATTCCAGATTTCCTTTGATCGCTTCATAAACAACTTCAGCACTGATTTCACGTTCTACCGGAAGGCCGCTGACAACATCCAGTCCCACAACAACCATAGTCTCTTCTCTTCCAGGCAAAGCAGAACCCAGTTCCTCTTTTAATGATTTTGCAGTCTTTTGACCAATTACAAGATTGAACTCGCGGCGAATGTAACTGATGATGGATTCATCCAGTCGGTTAGAGCCAAAATGCATCAGGTCACTCAACACAAGACCGCCTAATGAGATTACGGAAATCTCAATCGTATCAGCACCCATATCAACAACCATCACACCGGTAGGCTCATTGATATCAAGACCTAATCCAACAGCGTCAGCAAGCGGTTTCTCACAAAGCAATACATTCTTTGGACGGTATTTGCTTTTAAAGAACAACTCGAAGAATGCACGCTTCTCGACATCAGTAATGTCGGTTGGTACCGCTACAAGATACTCTGCATTCTTTGTTTTTCCTTTCAGTTTATGCTCAATGTAATCAAAAATCATGGTCTGCAGAAAATTGTAATCTGCGATCACTCCGGTAGCCACTGGAAACATGACATTGATTGTCTCCGGCGCCTTCTCATACATTGCATATGCGTCATCACCATATGCATAAATCTGATTTTTATTAATGACAGCAATCGTATTTTTTTCGGTTACGATTTTGCCGCTGGATTTGCTGAATACTTTGAAATTACATGTTCCAAAATCAATTGCATAAATATTATTACTCATTGTCCTCTCCCTTTTCTTATGTTGACAACATATGATTTTCATGAAAACTGTAATACCGGTTATCGCCTATGACAATATGATCCGCGAGGGTCATTCCTAACAGACTGGATCCTTCTGCTATCTGACTGGTCAATTGGATATCTTCCTGACTTGGACGGGGATCTCCGCTTGGATGGTTGTGTAAGACAACAATCATTACGGCATTTTTCAGGATGGCTTTGCGAAATAATTCCAATGGAGATACATATGCATGGCTTAGACTGCCAACAGTAATCAATGCATCGCCAAGGAAATTGCATTTGGCATCAAAAAATGCCCCCATAAATACTTCTTCTCTTCGGTGGCGTAATTCTTCCATATAGTAATCTGCAATGGATGCAGGGTTATTCAGGGAAAGCTGATATCCGCGGCTGGTTTTGGCAATTCTTTTGGAAAGCTCCGCAATCGCTTTCAATTGAATGGCTTTCACCGGTCCTATCCCCTTTTGCATAAGCAATTGTTCATAGGACAATTCGTACAGATTCAGTAGATTTTCCTGACAATTTGACAGAAGATTCCGCGCAAGATCAAGAGAGGTCAGATCCTTTGTTCCTGTTTTCAGAATGATGGCAAGCAGCTCTGCGTCAGAAAGTGCTTCTGCTCCAAGCTGCTGGAACCGTTCGTATGGTCGCTCGGACTCCGGTAAATTTTTTAATGTAATGTGGTTCAATTTGAATCCTTTCTACTCTCCCAGAACCACAAAAATTCATTTTATTTTAGCACACCTCATCGATATTAACAAGGTTGCGCTCATAAAGTTTTTGTAAAGACATCAGAATTCCAAGCTTTGCATGATACCAGGTGAGTCCACCCTGAAAATATACTGCATATGGTGGTTTTACCGGACCGTCAGCAGATAATTCAATGGAAGAACCCTGGACAAAAGCCCCTGCTGCCATGATGACATCACTGTCATAGCCCGGCATCGCCCATGGTTCCGGTGTAACATAACTGTCGACCGGTGCGGCTGCCTGAATTCCTTCGCAGAAAGCAATCATGGCATCTCTGTTTCCGAATTCTACGGCCTGAATGATATCATGTCGGCTTTCGGTTCCGTTCGGAACGACTTTAAGACCAAGCTTTTCGTAGATGTTTGCTGCAAAAATGGCACCTTTTAATGCACCACTTACAACGGTAGGTGCCAGAAACAGTCCCTGGTA
>URYB01000103.1 GCA_900552085.1 uncultured Lachnobacterium sp. | reverse complement strand
GCAATGCTCACGGAAGCATAGGCGGGTGTTCTTTATGATGATTGGTTGAAAATAGACATATGACAGGGAATTTCTTACCTTGCCATATGTCTTTTTTTCTTGAGATTAGACCAAAGTACCAGATGTTGAAAATTGGTACCTAGGTACCATGTGCAAAATTTATAATTTATGGGCCGAAAATGAACTAAAAAATAAAAATGTAAGGTAGAAAGTAACAAAAAAGAAAAAACAAATTAACTAATAATTGACTTAAATTAACAAAGCAAATATAATTAAATTAATTTAAGAGGGGCAAAGCAAATGGGTAGGACCTCTCTTCGTAGTAACGAGAAGAAAGGAAATATGAATTATGAGAAGGTTAGGTAAAAGAATCGTTGCCATTACATTGGCAGCAACAATGATGGGATCGCTCACACCACAGGCAATGACATTTTTGCAGAATGAGGTAGTGTATGCGGCAGAGACAAGTGGTGTTGTATATGAAAGTGACACATCAATAACAACAAATGTAAAATTTGGTGATACAGAAGTATGGGAAAATCCTCCGGAACTGGTGTGCTTTTCGCAAGAAAACTCGAAGCATAAAGTTGGAGAAAAGTACTCTGTAGAGGCAAAAATTAGTATCAGCGAAAAAGATTTCAGTACTTTGAGAACTGATGGATATTTTAAATTGAAGTCTTATGCGAAAAATAAAGATTGGGCTTGGAAAGATGGAAGTATTACGGATTTAAAGCCTACTGATTTTAGTTTGGAAAATGGAAAATATGTAGCAAGTATAAAAACTACATTTTCAGCAGATGAAGAAGCTGAATTATGGGCAGTTGAATTCCAGATTGTAGAAAAAAGGTTGAAGGAAAATATCCCATGTGAGCATGTGAAAATCGAAAACGAAGAGACTCCAGCCGCCGTTACACGTAAAGAAATATACAATAGCAAACAGCAGCAAATAGCTACAGGTATTGATTTTAGCACATTCACGAAAGAAGAGTGGGGTGATGGTAAGAAAGTAATCCTTACATATGATTCAGCCATAAATAGTCTCCAGCTTACCGAAGATTATGAACTGGCTGCCAAGGTGACGTTAAGTGAAGATGCATATAACACACTTACCGAAGGCAAATATATTAAAATTCAAGGTGTTACAAAAGGTGACAAGTCAACATGGACTGATAGTCAGGATTGTAAGGAATTAAAGCAGGATGCATTTACAAAAAATGAGGATGCAGATACATATTCTGCAGATATCACAATATCATTTGCTGGCAAAGCTGTTGATACCTTAAAGGAAATTGATTTCGTTGTTGTTGGAGTGGGATTCAAAGGTAATGTTACGTTTTCAAATGTAGCAGTTACAAATTTAACTTCTGAAAAACCAACATTAGATAAACAGAAGCCAACTGTCCTTTCAGACTTGTCTACAGAAGCAGATTTTGAAAAATGGAATTCAGAAGGTGGTTGGAACTATACACATGGTGGAGATACGGTGACTGGACCAGAAATCTCTTATGATAAAGACAACCAAAGATTAAAAGTAGACGTAGATTATTCAAAAAATGCAACTGAAACCTGGAGTGAGGCAAAAGTTAAATATACTGCAACTGAAGCTGTAAGCATAAAAAATTATAATCAGGTTAGTGTGGACTTGATTTATCCAATCGATAAGATGCCGGATACACAAATGAAATTTTATGCAAAGGATAGTGAAACTGATAAGAATGAGATTATTAATGTATATGGAGATGTTGACATTTCAAATGCAAAAGATCTTGGCAATGGATATCAGCAGGTTACGGTTTCAATGAATATTACACCAACAGATAGTTCGGTAAAAGAATTGACTGTTAGTATTGTTGGTAATAAGACAGACTACAAAGGAGCCATATACTTAGACAACCTTACACTCTCCCAGAAAGATACCTCAAAAGATTTTGTAGAGATTACTTCAAAAGCAGGTAATGGCACCACAGCTAAGATTACAACACCAGATTCTATCAAAATCACAGACTCAAGTGCGAATAAGAGCGCAAAAGCTTTATATGCATACTTACAGGGACTTACAATTAATGATCAGGTATTATTCGGACATCAGAATGATGTGAATAAGTCGGTAAATGCAAGTGCCTCAAATGGTGACGTGTATGATATCACAGGTTCTGTCAGTGGTGTATTTGGAATTGATTCCCTCGGTGTTGTTGGAACAGAGGCAGGTGGCACAAGTTCTGAAGATGCTTTAAAGAAAGCGGTGGCAGCTAGTAAGAAAGCAGCAGAGAATGGTGCGATCGTTACACTGTCAACACATATGCCGAATTTTGCAGCTGATTCATTAGATGGAGATAAAATTAAGAAAAACGACGACGGATCATATGATTTTTATAAATGTGATTTTAACGAGTCAAAAGTTTGCACCTCCAATGCAATCGAAGAAGTATTAAAAGAAGGCTCAGAGAGCAACAATAAGCTGAATGCATATCTGGATATTATTGCAGAATATGCAACGCAGCTGCAGAATGACAATATTCCAGTGATTTTCCGTCCGTATCATGAGAATACAGGAACATGGTTCTGGTGGGGCGCACAGAATTCAGCAGAAAGCTATAAGAGTCTGTATCGTTATACAAAGGATTATCTGGAAAACAAGGGTGTTCACAATATGCTCTATGTTTACTCACCAAACGGTCCTCTTGAGTCAAAAGATGAGTATATGTCTCGCTATCCGGGAGATGAGTATGTAGATATTCTTGCATTCGACTACTATGATGATTATAGTTCAACATCAGAAGCTTATGATGATTCCTATTTCACAAGTCTGAATAAGACATGTCAGATCGTATCAGAGCTGGCATCAGAGAAAGGTAAGCTTTCCGCAATTTCCGAGTGTGGTGTTCGTGTAACACGCCAGGGATCAAGCGAGGGACTTGCAATCAAAGACAACCCGATTAAGGGACAGAACTGGTATCAGAAAGTAAGTGATGTCGCAAAAAATAACAACATGCCTTATTATCTGGTATGGGCAAACTTTGGAGATACAAATTTCTATGTACCATATAAGACAGATGATACACATGGACAGGAATTAATTAATGAATTTATTAATTATTACAATGATGACAGCTCTGTTTTCGGAAAAGGAACTGGTTTTAAAGATTATGTAAGTAAATTCGATAATACTAATTGCAAAACAGAGACATATGATGAGGCAAAAGGCTATATGGTTTCCCCGTTTGATATGGCAGAAATCACAGTACTTACAGAACTGAAGGCTGTTGTAAAGAATGCAGACAGTGTGTCATTTGTTGTAAAGGGAGAGAAAACGGTTACATTAGATGCAACAAAAGGAAGTGCTGATTCATACAGTGCCACACTTACAGCCGATGCAATCAAAAAAGCAGGCGGAGAAGCTGGTGTAGATACAGCAACCATCACATTAGTTGCTAAGAAAGGCAATAAGACAACGGAGTTTTCTACAATAAAGAATATCAGTATTGGAAAGAAAAAACCGGTAGCACCGGCAAATGTTCTGGAAGATTTTGATTACTATTCAGGAAGCGATGATTTAGTTTCAGCAAGCTATACTGGAAATTCAGCAGGCGGATGTTCTTCTTCTTTCAAGCTCGATTCAACAAACAAGAAGGATGGTACTTATGGCGGAGCTTTCAATTATAAGCTGAAGACAACTGGTTCAGAAGTATGGACCGGTCAGGTAAAGGCGCTTGCCAATACAGATTTTTCCGCATATAATGCATTGAAGTTCTGGGTTAAATTAGATGGTAAGGGACAGAAGGTTGTTGTACAGTTACAAGCTGGTGGCAATGATTATGAAGTATTCTTAAACAATCTTTCAACAACAGCCGGAAGTTATGAACTGACAATTCCGTTTAGTTCTTTCAAAGGAAAGAATGTTGGAACGCTTAATCCGAATAGCATTACGGCGTTAGGTATCTGGTGCAATTCCATTGGAGCAGTAGATGTGAATTCTACCATTTACTTCGACGGCATTCAGGCAGTAAATGCTACAGGCACTACTACAAAAGTTGAGAACGGTTTCGTCATCGCAGACACAAACTCTGGCAACAACGGTGGCTCAACTGGCGGTTCTACAACAACTCCTGGGACAACAACTCCGGGAAAGCCATCATCAGACACAAAGACTGAGACTAGTACAGAGACAAAGCCGGATGGAACAAAGATTGAGACTACTACAACAACCAAGGAAGACGGTTCTGTTACAAAGAAATCTGAGATTACAGATGCTTCCGGAAAGAAGACAGCAACGGTTACCGTAAAGACCGATGCGGCTGGAAAGACAACTGCATCAGCAAGTGTTATTTCTATGACTAAATCCGGTGCTAAGACAACGATTTCCGCAGATGCAGTAAAGAAGATTACAGAAGCTGCTGGAACAAAGGATGTTGAAGTTTCCCAGAAAGTAGTTGATGCAAAGGGAAAGACATTGTATACCGTAAAGGCAGATGCTTCTGACCTGAAAGCAGGAAAGAAACTGACTCTTGTAAAATACAATGAGAAGACAAAACAGTATACAGTAGTGACAAAGAAAGACTATAAGGTAAGTAAATCCGGAAATGTAAATGTATCTATCAAAGATAAGGGTACTTACAAATTAGTGGATCAGAAAGAAGCAAATGTTATTACAAAGAATATTCTCAGTACTGTAAAGGCAGAGAATAAAACAAAGAATGTAAAGAAAGACCAGAAGACAACAATGGCACTGAGCAGTGAATTGGATATGACAAATGTAAGTAAGATTACATATTCATCATCTAAGAAATCTGTTGCCAAGGTTGACAAGAATGGTAAAGTGACAGCAAAGAAAGCTGGTACAGCAACCATCAAGGCAAAAGTTACATTAAAGAACGGAAAGACAAAAACGGTTACTATGAAAGTGACAGTAAAGTAGTTAAATAATTCCATAATGGATTATTTATAAAGAAGGCGGCTCACAGCAGGGCTGCCTTCTTCCTATGTCATAAGGAGGGACCCTTTAGGGAGGATACCTTATGACCTACATGCTACTCCTTTAGTATAATTTACTTAATTTTTAACTAAAAAAACAAAAAAATAGTAAAATTTCGTAATGCATAATTTGTTGTAATTTTTCGCATTTTAGGTTATGATAAGACTATGTATAATCCTATCATATTTTGACGGATTTTGTGACATGAGAGTATTTACGGGATAGATAACTAAGGAGGGATAACATGCCATTTTCAGTAGATGAGATATGCAGACTGGCAACAGTTATGCCGGGAGATCTGATTATTTACAAGCTGAATCAGGATCGTTCCGGGCGTATCCTTTATTATTCAAAAGGCATGCCGGATTTTATTGGTGTGACACCGGAAGTATATGCTGCGGGCGTATTGGTGGATATACCACTTCAACCGGAAGTGGGAGAGGAAATTGTGATCAATCAGGAGATTTATCCGTTATTTTTTCTGAAAAAAATTATGACATTTATTTTGCAAGTGATGCATTTGCATCTTTCCTTGGTATTCCTGTACATGAAATTTTAAAAAAGAAAATATACGAAGTATTTGGGTGTAAGGACTGGGCAGCGTTTGAGCAGCTGATGCAGAGTGTAGATGCGGAAGAAAATTCTTATTTTGACGAGAAATCTGGACGAAGTTTTATGACCGAAATGTTTTCTGTTACATGGGAAGAATATCATGCGAAGGCTCTTTTATTACATGATATGACAAGTGCAGTGGAACGACAGAAGAGTGCGGAAAAGTTGTATCGTGATCGGATGAATTTTTTAATGTCCAGCAATGAGAATGCGGTGTATACGCTGTACATTGATATGACGGAAAGTAAGATCATCAGCGGAAAATGTCCGCAGTATAAGCTGTCTATCAATGAGAAAGGCGGTGTGCGCAAGTGGCTTGAAGAGTGCATTTTCCCACATTTTCCGTTTCCGGATGACCAGGAAAAGTTTATGAAAAACTTTGAGAGAGAACATCTTCTTAAATGCTTTTCAGAAGGCCAGACTCAGGTAGAATTTGAGTATTTCTTATACAAAGGGGAACAAATCTGTCGTTATAATTTATCGGTAGATATGTTTCAGAATCCGGTTACAGGACATGTAGAATGTTATGTACTGGGAAGCAATATTACGATGAAATATGTGGATCGTATAATTGACCGGGTACTTTTTCATGATGATTACAAAGCAATCGGCGTTATTGATGTGAATCGTAATATATTATTCCAGCGTTCGAATTCCTGGAAGAATATAGGATTTGAGGCAGAAAAGGAACAGGATTATTCTGTAGCAGTAAAGAAATTGAAGAAAGCAAGGGTTTATATCGAGGATCAGGAGATGTTCGAGCGATACGCGTCAATGCAGAACATCATTGATAAACTCGAAAGTACAAATCAATATTTCTTTACCGTACATAATCAGAAGCAGGAAGTGGAGAGGTATGCTTATTTCTGGATGAACAAGGAGAAAAGGATTATTCTCTTTGTGAATGAAGACATGACAAAAGAGATGGAGACCGATCCTCTTACCGGAGTGCCTAATCGAAAGGGATTTTACCGACTGGCAACAAAAGTACTTGAGGAAAATGCAGATCGTAAATATGCAGTACTTTTCTTTAATATTCGCCGTTTCAAAGCAATCAATGATTTGTTCGGCTATGAGACAGGAGACCGTGTGATTCGTGAGTCTGTAATCAATATGCAGAACAGTTCGCTGAAGCCGGCAGTTTTGGCGAGAACGGAAGCAGATCATTTTGCAGCACTTGTTGATGTTGAGAATCTTGATCTATCGAAACTTCCGGGCATTTTGCATACGACACTGGTACGTGGTAATATAAAGACAGATATCTACGGACGTTGTGGAATTTATTATATAGCGGATCATGATAAAACAACCATTTCGGAAATGTGTGATATGGCGAAGCTTGCCAAGGCGTATATTACGAATGAGTATGTACAGCCATATGCAGTATTTGATGAGAACATGCGTAAGGATTATTCAGGTAAGAGTGTATCGCTTGTCAATCTGGATAGTGCTTTGCAACAGAATGAATTTGAAGTGTACTATCAGCCGATTTATGATGCAAAGACTGGAAAGATTGCATCAGCAGAGGCTTTGATTCGCTGGAACAGTCCGGAGCATGGTATGATTTTGCCGGGTATGTTTATTCCTCCTTTGGAGGATAGTGGACATATTTCCAAACTGGATATGTTCGTAAACCGAAGTGTGCATGACTTTATTGAAGAACGTGACAAAGCAGGAAAGCTGGTAGTTCCAGTCTCAGTCAATCTGTCACGTATGGATCTGATGGATTCCCATATGATCGGAAGCATCAGTCAGGAAATTGAAGATTCCCAGTTGCCGCGCACGGTATTTCGATATGAGCTGACAGAGTCGGCATATGCCGAAATCGGTCTGAATGGTCAGAAATTCCTGTCCGGGCTTCGTGCAGATGGTGTGAAAATCCTTGTAGATGATTTTGGAAGCGGATTGTCATCATTCAGCACGATTAGAGACTATGATTTTGATATTTTAAAGCTGGATATGGGTTTTGTCCGTAAAATTGACAGCAGCAGTAAAGCAAACAACATCATTATTTCCATTATTGATCTGGCAAAGCGGCTGGACATGAAAGTAATTGCTGAAGGTGTGGAGACGAAAGAACATGCGGATTTCCTTCGGACTCATGGATGTGATTACTTCCAGGGATATTATTTTGCAAAACCTCTGCCACAGACAGAATTTGAAAAGCTTTTGGATATACAACAGCAGGAGCAATAAGGAGAATAAAATGATAAAGACAACGTTGGAAGTTGAAGGCATGATGTGTGGCATGTGCGAAAGCCATGTCAATGAGGCGATAAGAAAGGCACTTGATGTAAAGAAAGTAAGTTCTTCACACAGCAAAGGAAGTACGGAGATCATTTCGGAGAATCCTTTGGATGAAGAAAAGGTTAAAGAAGCAGTGAATGCTACCGGATATCAGGTTCTTTCCGTGAAGTCTGAACCATATGAGAAGAAGGGATTTTCACTTTTTCACAAAAAGTAAAATTGAGTTGTAAGAAAGGGAGTCGCACTTCGATGAAGTGTGGCTCCCTTTCTTAATATAGATTATATACATTTATTTTGCTTCTGCGACCATGTGAAGAAATTCTTTGTGAAGCAGATTGGATTCATCCAGTTCCGGATGGAATGCCAGTGCAAGCTGGTTGCTGTAACGTACAGCAACGATACGATCTTCCACAGTTGCCAGAATGTCTACGTCATCGGCTGCGGATACGACATAGGGTGCGCGGATGAAAGTCATCGGAATATTGCCGATT
>URYB01000102.1 GCA_900552085.1 uncultured Lachnobacterium sp. | reverse complement strand
GAATTATTCTCAAAATCTTTCAAGGTTTTTCACTGTTCAGTTATCAATGTTCATTTACGCATGTTCTGTTTTGCTATGCATTTTTTGTTCACCGCTCATCGCGGTCAGCTTGATTATATTACCATGATGTAAGTTTGTTGTCAACACTTTTTTACATCTTTTTTAAAAAATATTTTCAAGCGAACGGAGAAGGAGGGATTTGAACCCTCGCGCCGCTGTTAACGACCTGCACCCTTTCCAGGGGTGTCCCTTCGGCCAGCTTGGGTACTTCTCCAAACAGCTGCTCGAATACGCGAAGTATTGAGTTCTGTGTGCGGCTATACATTAGAAAAAGAATTCTTTCGAATTCTTTTCTCATAAGCGTTACCGCCTAGCGGAGAGGATGGGATTCGAACCCATGCGCCCTTGCGGACAAACGGTTTTCAAGACCGCCTCGTTATGACCACTTCGATACCTCTCCGTATGTTTTATTTTTGCACTTGAATCAGCGCAAGACATATATTATCATCATTGTCGCCTGATGTCAACCATTATTTTTCATTTTTTTCAAAAACATTTCTGTAATGGCCAGATCTTCCTGTGTCGTGATCTTAATATTGGCGTAATTTCCAGGAATAATGCGAATTTTATGTCCCGTCATACATTCCACGATCATCGCATCATCTGTGATATTCGGAACCTTTTCTCCCTTTTTCTGCTTTGCTTCTAACTGTATATATGCATTGCGCAGTAATTCTGTCGAAAAACTTTGTGGCGTCTGCATTGCCCAAAGTGTATTTCGATCCGGCGTATCCGTTACATACCCTCCTGTGACAATCTTTATGGTGTCTTTGACAGGTGTTGCAAGAGCACAGGCATCCTCCTGTTCCACCATCTGCATCGACTTTTCGATATCTTCTATGCCAATCATTGGTCTGGCCCCATCATGAATCAATACATAGTCTGCATTCTGTGCCCTTTTCAGTCCTTCCCGCACAGAAAGATAACGCTCAGCTCCACCTGGGACAACCTCTTTTACTTTTGTAAAATGATATTTTTGTACAATATTCTTTGTACAAAACGTAACGTCTTCTGCCCCTGTCACAAGGATTATATCATCCACTTTACTCTCCTCAAAGGCTTTCAGGGCATAATAAATGACTGGATGTCCCTGCATATCCATGTATTGTTTCGGGATATCGCTATGCATACGATTTCCCTTTCCCGCAGATAAAACAATTGCCGTAAAATGTTTCTTATTCATTTACGATTCTCCCAGTTTCAAATTCGGAACAGCGTTTAAGTCCAGACCGGAACGCTTTCCTACGACAAAATCATAATATGTTGCCGCACCGATCATCGCTGCATTGTCTGTACACAAAATCGGCGAAGGATGATAAAATGTCACTCCCTCTTCCCTGCACATCTGCTCCATTGCAGCGCGGATCACACCATTGGATGCAACACCTCCTGCAATGGCAAATTTATCCATATGGTACTGACGTATTGCATGACGCGCATGGCCGACCAGTACGTCGGTAACAGACTGCTGGAAAGAGGCAGCTACATCCGCCTGATTAATCTCTATTCCTTTCATCCTGCATCCGTTCAGATAATTCAGTACTGCGGACTTCAACCCGCTAAAGCTAAAATCATATTCCCCGTCAGCAATCTTGGCACGTGGAAATGAAATCGCTGCCGGGTCTCCTTCATGAGAAACTTTTTCAATTTTCGGGCCACCCGGATATCCAAGGCCAATGGCGCGGGCAACTTTATCAAAAGCCTCTCCCGCAGCGTCATCTCTTGTGCGTCCAAGAATTTCGTACTTTCCATAATCTACCACTTTTACCAGGTGTGTATGTCCTCCTGAGACTACAAGGCATAAAAATGGTGGCTCCAAATCGGGATTCTCAATGTAATTTGCGCTGATATGTCCCTCAATATGATGTACTCCAACCAGAGGAATATTCTTTGCGTAGCTGATTGCTTTCGCTTCTGCAACTCCGACCAGAAGTGCACCCACCAGCCCCGGTCCGTAAGTCACTCCAATCGCATCGATATCATCCAATGTCATGGATGCGTCTGCAAGGGCCTGTTCAATTACCTGATTTATTTTTTCAATATGCTTACGGGAAGCGATTTCCGGCACCACCCCACCATACAATGTGTGCAGCGCAATCTGCGAAGAGATCACGTTAGAGCGCAAGTCTCTTCCGTTTACAACGACAGCTGCTGCTGTCTCATCGCAGGAACTCTCGATTGCAAGTATTTTTATTTCATCCATTTTTATTTCCTTCTTCTTCGCTTGGTTTTTAATATTCTGCCACTATTCTGTAGCATCTTCGTTCGGATTTTTGTCAATCTGATAGTAGGTAAGTATTTTCCAGTTCTCATTCTTATCCTTACGCAATACATACATCTGGTATGTCTTCGTAAAACTTTTGTCCTCTTTTACGAAATATGATGCGGTTACATATGCCAGCTTATCATCATTATTCGGATCTGTTGTATATAACACATCATCGCTGTCACAGACGTCCGTCTGGCGAATCTGCCGGGAACGATTATCATAATCTGCGATCTCTGTTTTTATGGACTGTATGTATGTATCCTTTGGATTATTCTTTGCCAGCTCGTCATCAAAAAGAAGCATTGCCTGATCAACCAATGCGTCAAATTCTTCGTCGGTATACTCTTTTTCATAATAGCTGGTAATAATCTGGTTATACAGCTTCACTACGGCTCTCGGTGTCTTAGGATAGTTTTTCTCCAGATCCCGCGTAGTGATTTTCTGGATTTTCGTCAGATGCGTATCTTCATCTGCTGTTGCATTTGATTTTATTTTCACATAGTAAAAACTTCCGCAAATCAGTGCCACAAACAGAACAGCCAATATTACAATACCTGCTTTTTTCTTCATACCTATTCCTCCTGAAATACCAGTTCAACACTTTTTCCATCTTTTCCAAGATGCGCATTCGGGAAAATTTTCTGCACTTCCGGCAGATATTCCTGCGGGCGGACCAGAGATGGTGAAAAATGCGTCAGCCATAATTCCTGTACATTTGCATGTTTTGCCATGTCTGCTGCTTCATAAAATGTCATATGTTTATATTGCTTTGCCTTGGCAAGTTTTTCTTTTTCAGCATACATGCCTTCACAAATAAATAAATCTGAGTCTTTCGCCGCCGCCACAATGCTGTCCAATGGTCTTGTATCGGTACAGTATGTGACTTTCAGTCCCTTTCGGGGTGCACCAAGCACCATCTGCGGTGTATAAGTAATTCCGTCCTGTTCAATGGTCTCTCCTTTTTGCAGACGGCTCCATAATTTCATCGGAACATCCTGCTCCTTTGCACGCTCCACGGAAAATTTACCCGCACGATGTATTTCTACCGAATATCCATAGCAGATTACTTTATGCTGTACACGAAATGCATGAATTTCGTATCCATTCATCTCGATCACTTCGTTCGGTTCTTTTAATTCCCGGCATATAATTTCAAAAGGGAGTTCCGGTGCGATCGTACGCAAAGCCTCTACAACCCGAGTCAGTCCCTTTGGTCCGATAATTGTCAAAGGCTCTGTTCTGTCTGCATTTCCCATTGTAAGAAGCAATCCCGGAAGCCCGCTGATATGGTCTGCATGAAAATGTGTCACACACAATATATCAATCGGTTTAAAACTAAGTCCGGCCTCTTTGATCGCGATCTGCGTTCCTTCTCCGCTGTCAATCAAAAGACTGCTGCCATTATATCGTAGCATAAGTGATGTCAGCCACCGGTTCGGCAGCGGCATCATGCCTGCTGTTCCTAACAAACAAACGTCTAACATAAATTTTTCTTCCTATTCTTTTTCTTATCCATTATCCGTTCCATTCCATGATATCTGCATCTTCCTTAGGAAACTGATAGAAATTCTTTCGAACGCCCAGTTTCACAAAGCCTTTGTGCTCATATAAACAAATTGCAGGCATATTCCCGGAACGGACTTCCAGAATAATGCGATTCACGCCATGTTCCAGACTCCATTGCTGCATTTGTTCCACCAGTGCACTGCCAATTTTCCGGTCGCGATATTCTGGTTTTACTGCTACATTTGTGATTTCGCCTTCCGGAACGGTAACGTACATTCCAACATATCCCAAAATCCGCTTTTCTTCCTCTGCGACAAGGAAAAAAGCAGCATGATCCAGCGCATCGATAAACCCTTGCGCACTCCACGGCTGGGAAAAACATTCTTTTTCAATTTGCGCAACTTCTGTCGCGTCTTCTTTTGTCAGCTGTCGTATGATCATATACGAAAATCTCTTTCCTTTTCCTGGCGTTCACGCTCTGCCTGTGACAGGCGCAGATATTCCGGCTTATGATCTGCCGCATCTTCCGCTTTGCCCTGCGCGTAAAGAATTGCGCCAAGTACTGCCACACTGGCTCCGCGCTGTTTGTTGCAATGCGCCGGCGCAAAAGAAAATGGCACTTTGAGATTCTCCTCGATATATTCCTGGAATACCGGTACACCATCGCCGAGGAATGTAACCGCTTCGCCCATCTCATTTATTTTTTGTATGATTTCCTGTATGCCAACAACACACTGTGGGAGCACAGTGTCCATGGTTCCATCGGTAAACTTGTACAGCCCTGTATACGTCTGCTGTCTGCGTGCATCCATAAGCGGGCAAACAAGAGATGGACTATTCCATAAATTGTATGCCAGCGCGTCTACGGTCGGCACTGAAACAATCTTCTTATGCAAAGCAAGCGCCAGTCCTTTTGCGGTAGCTGAACCGATACGCAGTCCGGTAAAAGAGCCTGGTCCTGCTGAGACTGCGATCACATCCACGGTATTCAAATCCAGCTCAATCATTTTCGCTACTTCGTCCAACATCGGAAGCAGTGTCTGAGAATGTGTTTTTTTATAATTAATCGTATATTCTCCAAGTAAATTGTCATCTTCAACAACAGCTACACTGGCAACAAGCCCTGAACTGTCCAATGCAAGTATTTTCATTTTCTAGCCTCTTTCTTCCTTACTTGTCGCAAATGGTAATTTTGCGATAGTCAAATCCTTTTTCCAAATCCTTTTCGATCGTAATTTCTTTGCGATGTTCCGGTAAAATTTCTTCTATGAGGTTGGACCACTCGATCATGCACAATCCATCCCCGTAAAAATAATCTTCGTACCCGATCTCATCCATCTCTTCAATATCTCCGATACGATACACATCAAAATGATAGAACGGCATCCGCCCCTCTTCATATACCTGCACAATCGTAAACGTCGGACTGCAGATGGGTTCTGTGATATCAAGTCCATGCGCAATGCCCTGTGTCAGAACCGTTTTACCTACACCGAGATCTCCTACCAGAGTATAGACATCTCCCGGCTTTGCCTTGCGTCCAAGTTCTTCTCCGAGCGCAAGTGTCTCCTGTGCAGAATAGGTTTCTATGCAAATTTCAGTTTTCTTATCTTCCATTTTATTTCCTCAACTTTATTTCTTCAATTTTAAACGGAATTTTTCCAGTTTCTTTTCTGCAATTCTGCAAAACATGTCATACTGCTCCCCGATCTGTGGTCTCGGAATAATGTATGCATTGACACGATTGCTGTATATAAGAATCTGCTTGTCATTCGATACAATCTTGTATACCGCATCCCATGGCAGTTCTCCGGATTCCTCGCCCTGTGTTACACGAATGCATTCTTCACTCACTTCATAGTGAAGTGTTCCTGCAAGCACCGCATTCGTTTTTATGGTTGCATTTGCCCGCATCCAGAGAGATCCCGGCACATAAACGAGAAACAAAATTCCCACTCCGATGTATAAAATTGTATACATTGTCTCTGCATGTCCGAATGTAGTCCCTGCCATTACAAAAGCAAGGATTCCAAGAATAATGGAAATCCACCCCTGTAATCCGGTGTACGTCTGATACATATTAAAGCGAAACAAATCCTTTGCTTCGAGTTTGATATCAAATGCTGTGTTCATTGTATTCTCCTGCTTTTTATCGCTTTTTTGTGTTCATTATAACAGTTCTCTCATTAAATGAAAAGACCGGAAAATAGAACGCGCATCCCACATACCCTTCTCATTCTGGACAGAATTTCTGAAATGGATACATGCGATGCGCACATAAGTTGTATCAGCAGTTATTCAATTAGCGGTTGTCTCTTCCCTTAAGTACAAGAGAAATCGGTTTGTAAAATACCATACAGATTGCAACGGATATCAATCCTTTTACAATTGTAAATGGAAGGTTAAAGCAGACCAGGCACTGTAAAATGGACTTCATAAATGGAAGGATTGCCTGATATGCCCCAAGAATTACTTCCTCCGGCATTGCCACTTTGTAGTATACCGGATATACGATAAAATAGTTGGATGCGACACTAAATACACCCATGAAAACAGCTCCGACTACACCTCCAAGCAGACCGCCCATCTTTGTCTTCTTAAAATGATAGATCAATCCGGCCGGAATCACAAATGCACATCCTAAGATGAAGTTGGAAAGTTCTCCTACAAACATACTCTTTGAAACCATCAGGTGTAACAGATTCTTGATCAGGCAGATGATCACACCGCTGACCGGGCCAAATGCGAAGGTTCCGATCAACGCAGGCAGATCAGAGAAATCAAATTTGATGAAATCCGGCATGATCATTGGAAGTGGAATCTCCAGATACATTAAAATAAATGCGATTGCGGAAAGCATCGCTGTCATCGTCGTGAAGCGCACTCCATAATTCATTTTCTTTCCGGTACCTGCTTTGTTTGTAATGTTTTTCATTACTGCGTTTGTTTCGTTACTCATGTTCATTCTCCTTTACATGTTAATGTTATTCAAGGAATCCCAGGAGAAATTTATTTTCCAGTCATAATGATTGTCTGAAAAATAAAGCCCCGATCAACTGACCGGGACTTTGTTACACATATATCCTTGTCCTGCAGATATATTTCTGCGACAGGTAATACATGATAATTTCTTCTCTCATCCAGACTATACTGTCGGTTCCGGAGTTCCACCGGATCGGCTGCAAACCGCAGTTCACGGGCTATGACCGTCGGTCGGGAATCAACAATGAATGTGCTTCATTATTTCACCCTGCCCCGAAGAATTCCTATTCATTTCTACTGCTATTGTATGCACATGGGCTGTATCTGTCAACCCAAATTTCTACATTTTCATGGTAAGCTGGATTCTCTGCTTTTTGAGATCCACACTCAGTACTTTTACTTCAACAATATCACCGACACTGACAACTTCCAGCGGATGCTTGATGTAGCGGTCACACATCTGTGAAATATGTACGAGTCCATCCTGGTGGACACCGATATCTACAAAGGCACCAAAATCAATAACATTACGCACGGTTCCCTTGAGCACCATGCCCGGTGTAAGGTCTTTCATCTCCAGTACATCACTGCGCAAAATCGGCTTTGGCATGTCGTCTCGCGGATCACGCGCCGGCTTTTCCAGTTCCTTTACAATGTCGCGCAATGTAAGTTCTCCAATCTCCAATTCTTCCGCAAGCTTTTTGTAATCGCGGATTTTCTTAGAGATTCCAACTACATTTCTGTTCTTGACGTCTTCGAGTGTATAGCCCATTTTTTCCAGCAATGCTTTCGTTGCGGCATAGGACTCCGGATGTACGCCGGTTGCATCCAACGGATTTTTTCCATCGCTGATCCGCATAAATCCGGCACTCTGCTCGTATGCTTTCGGTCCGAGTTTTGCCACTTTCAAAAGCTGGGAACGGGCGGTAAATGCACCATTCTCCTCTCGATACGTCACGATATTTTTTGCAATTGCCTTGCTGATTCCGGAAATATATTCCAAAAGAGAAGCGGATGCGGTATTTAAATCCACACCGACACGGTTTACACAATCTTCCACGACACCAGACAGAGCTTCGCTCAATTTTTTCTGGTTCATGTCGTGCTGATACTGTCCGACACCGATTGATTTCGGATCGATTTTTACCAGTTCTGCAAGCGGGTCCTGCAGACGGCGCGCCATTGATGTCGCACTTCTTTGTCCCACATCGAAATTTGGAAATTCTTCTGTTGCCAGCTTACTTGCCGAGTATACGGATGCACCGGCTTCATTTACGATGATGTACTCCACCTGTACCGGAATTTCTTTTAACAGCTGCACAATGATCTGCTCGGACTCTCTGGAGGCCGTGCCATTGCCCAGTGAAATCAGTGTGATGTGATATTTGGAAATCAGCTTTTTCAATACGGCTTTTGCTTCTTCCACTTTGTTCTGCGGTGCTGTCGGATAAATTACCGTCGTATCCAGTACTTTTCCCGTCTCATCCCCTACCGCAAGCTTACATCCGCTA
>URYB01000101.1 GCA_900552085.1 uncultured Lachnobacterium sp. | reverse complement strand
AGATTATATCATAGAATAATTATTTAGTCGAGTTAATTAAAAACGTTTATACTAGTTCTTTTTGAATCCATGTCATAATTACATCCACGTAGGCAGTCTCCATTTCTTCCATATCTGATATATTATTTATTATATCGCCATTTTCATCTCTTTTCCATAACAAAAACACCCTCGCCATCGCCAGAGCACCTCCAAACTAACTATTCTCATATATCACCTTAAACATCTTCTGCGACACCGGCTTGGCTTCTCCCCTTGTGTCCGTTCCAGTTCTTTTCTGGCGTTTTGCAAATTCTCCAGCCTTCTCCATCGGTATAGATGCATTTTAGAATGTGCTTTATGTATCTTGGTCGCAAAAAACGACAAATAAAATGGCGAAGTGATTATCGTAACACTTCGCCAAAAGCCTAACCGGTTTGAGCATAAATTGCTTGGTTAAGTCTGCCTTATTATTTTATGCAATAAAACGGATTTTAAACACTCAAATGTGCTTTCCAGTCTGTTGAAAGATTCATTGCTGTTATACAGATTACACTATTATTCTTTTGAATCAGCTTATCAAATTCATCTACAAAGACTTTCCACTCTTCATCTGATGATCTCAGATATTTCATTGCCAGTAATGTCTGATATAAACCATTATGTGTAGGTAGAGGTGTTGTTTTATCTACATCAAGAATTTCTGGTGTAGTATGTATGGTTCGATTGTATATTCTTGAATTATGAGCACACATATTACGCAATACCGAAATGCCCTGTATCCATGAAGCAAACATTTTTTGGGATGGATTAACCCAATTTCCTTTTTTCGTTTTATATTGGTAATTGGCCGCCAATATAGAATATGAACTTCCAATACCTGTTTTTAAATTCTTAATTATCTTTGATAGTGTACCAAAAGAAAGGACCTCAACAGCCGCCCATACAGGCACCTCTCCATCATGATTATCAAAATTATGTTTAATAAACACATCATTTGAGCGAGCAATCTCTGACGCTACGGTAGACATATTCTGCCAATACAGTTTTTTATCTTTAAAAATCGACGAATCCTGCAAAACAAGTGGATCTCCATGTATAAGCAACGATTCCACTAATCGTACTCTCAAAGATACCTCAATCTTAGAAATCATAGAAAAAATCAAACCTGACAATTCCCGATCAAACAGATACAACTTTATAATATCTTCAAACTTTGTTCCCGGAACATACTTCTTTGTGGCATTATCATATAAATGAAAAGAGTATCCACGTAAACGATAAAATCCAACTGACTTTAACGCATTCTCTACATCCGCTCGAGAAGTAATTACCATGCCTGCATCAATATATGATTGTACTTGTTGTGCTATTGTTAATATTTGCTTAGGATATTGATACATAAAACGCTCCGTAAATAAAAAAGTCCCACCGAGTTGCGCATGGAAACCAGAGGCGTGGTGGGTTCTGTTATTTTTATTATACAACTTTTATTTCAACTGTCAATATTTCTTTTCAAAAATAAAATTCATGTCTCCTCTATTTTCCACTCCATGCCTGTTACACAAAGTGTAACAGGCATGGAGTGGATTGTCAATTCTCATTTATCTATAATTGTCATGAAAATGGTATGTAGCTTTATGACTGTCATCATAAATTATTCTATACTATACCTTAAATAAATTAACTCCACCCTTTCCACACATCCGGCTGATACCCAAGTGTAGACTGTTTACCATTTCGAACTACCGGCGTTTTGATTACCTGTGGATTCTCAAGTACCTTTTCGAGCTTATCCTCATCTGCAATATACTTAATAAGGGCAAGCAGGTCCTTATCTTTTCCATCCCAATTGACCATATTCTCTAATCCGCCATTTGCCTGAGCTACGGAATTAAATTCTCCTTTGCTCATGCCCTTTTCTTTCATATCAATGAACTGATACTTTGTGCCCCGTTCTTTGAAAAAACGTTCTGCCTTCTTCGTATCATTACATTTCTTTGTTCCAAATATCTGTATATTCACTATCCCCCATTCCTTCCCAAAAATCCCCGAATCGTCCGCACATAATCCTCCACCTTAAGAACGGTCGACAAATGCCCGCCGGAAACATATTTGATCTCCGGATTATGCATAAGCTGAATGAGATCTTTCTGCATCTTTCCCGAGAAGAAATCCTGATCTGGAAGTATCAGTAATATTTTACCTTCCACTTCCTTAAAATTGGCTTCGGTAACAGGTGTCTGGTTCATAAGATCCGCTAAAAGCCCGGAAATGTGCACATCTTTTTCTCTTATATAATCCCTAAAAATCGTTTCAAATCTTCTGTATATGACATGTACAATTCCCCTTTCATACCTCTAAATTCCATCCGATACTTCATCGACGCAATAAAATAAAAAATAGCATCAGTTAGTTTTTTCTAACCAATGCTATTTTAACATAATTCCTTCACAATTTAAATCACATAATCGAGATCAGGTTTCGTTTTGTTTTGGCAATTCCTCTTCTTCGGCAGAGACCGCTTCCGCAGAAACTTCATCCCAGATTGCTTCGTATTTCTTCAGACTTTCCGAGCCATTTTCCAGACACACAAGTTCATATGTACTTCCGTCCTTCAGGTTTACCCGGAAACTGATTACCGTTCCACCGGACTCTACCTCGCCGTTCTTCGGATTGCCTGCCGAAATCAGATCCTCACATGCAGTCTCCAATTCACTGGAATCTGTTACCACTTTCTTTTCCGCCTCCACCGGAAGAACATAGCGATAGATTTCCATGCTTTGCGCATTTTCTGCCTGGAAAGGTGCGTCCTGCTTTTGTCCGCAACCCACGCTGAGCATGCCTGTAAATAATGCCAGCGACAGTACCCCCAATAACTTTTTCCTCATAAATTTTTCCTCCTTCTTGAATATCAAGTTTTCGTAGAAAACTTGATACTATCATTGAACATCAGCCCATGTAAAATTTGCTTTCAGCAAATGGGCTGATACTATCTGTGCTTGATTGCCTCTATATATCCTCCGGTAATCACACCTGCCGGCAGCGCGACCACTGCGATTCCAACAATAGATGAAATCATGCTCACAAGCTTGCCAAACACCGTGACCGGATAAATATCCCCATAACCTACCGTTGTCAACGCTGTCGTTGACCAGTAAATCGCATCAAACAGTGTATCAAAGCTTTCCGGCTCAACCTGAAACATAATCAGACCCGCAACTATGATATACGCGATAGCCAGATAACCTACAGCAAACAACACATCCTTCTCCCGTCTTAACACGCGGACAATCATGCGAATGCTCCGCGAATAACGTGCAAATTTGAAAATGCGCAGCGCCCGGACCAGTCGAAACAGACGAAGCAGTTTCCATCCCGGATTTAAAACCGTCAGCGACGGAAGTATCGAAGCAAAATCGATCAGTGCCATCGGCGTAAATGGATAATACAAAAAAGCCCTGCTTTTATACCGTTTTAATTTGTAATCAGCCGTGCTCCACCGTAACAGATAATCGATGATAAATATGATTACTGTCACCTGATCAATGATTTCCATATAGGCAGTCTGCTTCTTAAAACACAGCGGAATAATGCTTGCGATAATTGTCAGCAGCATAAATGCGTCATAAAGCGTACTCCCTAAACTCTCTTCCTCTTTTACCTCTATAATGTCGTATAGTTTTTTGCGCATAACAGATCCTTTGGTATTTCAAAATTAATTACTACTTTTTATTTTACACCAATCGCACAGACATTGCCAACTCCATTTGTGACAGCTCGAAGTTTCACATTTGTAACGCTATGAAATTTCCGACAGCTATGCTGTTTTTGCTTCGCCAGTCTAATTTCCAGCACTTTCATAAATATGTGTGCCCCTGACAAAAAGCGCATAGGCAACCGCAGCGAATACAATTGCAATCACCCACTCGATTCCGATCACACCGGCGTTACTGCTGCCCGCTCCAAAGAACCCGCCCACACCGAGAAAATAGCTGGCAGGAAGATATGCCACAAAGGCAAACGGAATGATCCATGTGATAATAAAGCGAACGAGCTTTGCATAAATTTCGGTCGGATACTTTGCAAAATCCGCCATCTCATATGCCGTCTGCAGAAACGGTCCGCTGATTTTCACCCAGAATGCCCACGATGCAAAAAATAATTTTATTGCCGTATAGATCAAGGCTCCCGCAAGCATCGAAGCAAAGAACAGCGCAATATGTGCGGCATCTACGATTACGATGCCTTTTGCCAGGGAACGTATGATCAGAATTGTGCCCACAAGCAATTCGCCCACCGCATCCGGCTGCAGTTTCTCGCTGATCACCTGAAAGAAAATGTTCATCGGGCGCAGCATATAGCGGTCAAAGTCACCGTTGATGACGAGCCTCCACGCAACCATCCAGATATTATCTGTAAACAGATGATCGATGCCACGCGGGATCTGTGCAAAGCCGTAGATAAAAATCAGCTGGTCTAACGTCCACCCCTGCAAGGACGGTATCTGTTCAAAGACGAGATACAAAAACAGGATTCCCATAATCTGCGTAAAGAAAAATCCGAGCAATCCCATGAGGAAATCGACTTTTGACTGAAGAATCACTTTGAAAAACTGTGAAATCAGAACGCGGTACAACCGCAGATATCTTTTTATTGTATCCATACTAACCTCCCAATACGACAAGACGCTTTGTTACCTGTCTCCAGATCAGGCTTCCCAACGCATACAAAATGACAATCCATGCCGCCTGCCGCAGCATCACAAACATCAGCTGCGCACTGTCATATTTTCCAAGATAGATCATGACCGGTGTGTACACCATGGAGGAAAACGGCAGAAAATCAAAGACTCTCTGCACAGCCACCGGGAAAAAGCTGATTGGAATGAGCTGCCCCATCAGAAAACCAAGCAGCGCCCCCTTCACCAGAAGCAGTCCAAAAATATACGTTGTAAAAAAAGCGATCATACCAAAACAAAAATCAAACAGCACATAAATTAGAAAACTCATCACGCAGCTGATCAGATAACACACCATATTTGAAATTCCGGTAACAGGCATGCCAAGCCCCCTGACACGATAAATTTCCAATCCGATCCAGATAAAAAGCCCCGGAGCCACAAAGCGGTACACCATATTTCCCGTCGCTCTTGCGATGAGACTCAGTCGATAATCAATCGGTTTGATCAGGTTCATTGCCACCGTACCTTTTACCACATCATCACTGACCCAGTCCGCAATGGAAATGGTCACCATGGAAGAAGTAACATAAACCATAAACACATACGTGATCATCTCGTTTCTGGTAAATCCTCCCAGCGTATTCTGCGGCGAGCTTTTATAAATTGCCATCCACAGAAAATAGCTGATAAAGGAACCGAATGTACTGATAAATACAAACAGATAAAATGCCCCTTTGTATGCCATCTGACGCTTGATTTCATTGGAAACAAACGGCAGATATATTTTCAATTTTTTTCTCATAATATCCCCCGTTTCCTATTTTTGTTTTCCAAAATCTGTTGCGCCAGTTTTCTGTGTGCTGTTGTAAATGTCTTTGACAATCTCTGCAAGTTCTGTCTCCTGAATCTGAATGTCCTGCACCTCCGTGCATTTCATCACTGCCGTAAGCACCTGCGGCACCTGAATCTGATGCTTGTCAAAAGTAACCGACAACAGCTTTTTTGATACATCCAGATCCACACTGCACGCGGAATCATCCACCTCAAGCAACTGGGCTAACGAAAAATCATCCAATGCTTTCGGATGACGGACTTCCATCGTGACTTTTCTTCTGGTACCATATGTATCCTTCAGTTCTTCTAACGAACCGTCATAAATTTTCCTTCCCGCATCTATGATAATGATACGACTGCAAAGTTCTTCAATATCCCCAATATCGTGTGTGGTCAAAATTACCGTCGTATTATATTTTTCATTGATCTCCCTGATCGCAGCGCGGATGTTATCTTTTACGACCAGATCCAGTCCAATCGTCGGCTCATCAAGATACAATACTTTCGGATTATGGAGTAATGCCGCACCGAGATCTGCACGCATACGCTGTCCCAGAGAAAGTGTACGCACCGGCCGGTCAAAGAATTCTGAAAGTTCCAGCACCCGATTCAAGAAATCCATCCGTTCCCGGTAATCTTCATCCGACACATTATAAATTTCCTTTAAAATTGTAAACGACTCGCTGAGTGGAAGATCCCACCAAAGCTGTGTTCTCTGCCCAAAAACAACACCGATATTCTGCGCATTTTCCTTGCGGTTTTTGCTTGGATTGATGCCATTGACCAGACATTCCCCGCTGGTTGGTGTCAAAATGCCGGTCATCATCTTGATCGTCGTGGATTTTCCTGCACCGTTGCTTCCTATGTACCCGACAATTTCCCCGTCATTGATCGTAAACGAAATGTCATCCACCGCTTTCTTTACAACCTTTTCATTTGTAAACAGGCCTTTGACTGCTCCCTTTAATCCCGGATATTTCTTCTGGAATACAAAATCCTTTGAAATGTTTTTTACCTCTATCATAAACTCTCCCTCATTGTTCTGCTTTTGGTACCTCTAAGTTGTTTTTCATCATTTTGGTACCACTTTTAAAGCCCTTTGCCTTCAATTCAACTCAAAAAGTGGTACCAAAATGCCTCTTTTCCTCTCTTTAGCACCACTTTTGATGCCTTTCGTCTTCAATTCACCTCGAAAAGTGGTACCTACATGTCCTTTTTCCTCTCTTTGGTACCACTTTCTACAGATTCTCCAGAAAAACCTCCTGCTCAATTGTCATATTTGTTTCGAGAATACACTGCTTCAACTCCTCTAACATTCCGGCATCTTTCCCCAACAATTTTTCGCGGGTTTCCGGTTTTAATTTCACACCATATCCCGCCTGAATTGCTTTGTAAAAGCTTTCCTTGTCCATAAGATACGGCTTTATATCAGGAAATATATGGTTCTTTATAAATTCGAAAATGTTGATTCCACCATAATCCATATCGCCCCAGTGCAGATATTCACAGACATCCCCTGCTGCATTTTTTATCTGCTTTAAAAATGCGATCTCTTTCTGAGTAAAAAATCCATGGCAAAAACTGTAGATGACATCCGGGTCATAAGGCATCTGCATATAGTTTGCCTTATTTTCTATGGTCATAATCTTTTTGCAATGCAACTCTCCCGTGATCTTTGCATGTTCCATCGTCTGCGAATTCAGTACAATTCCATATGGAAAAGCCGCCGAATCTGCCGCAACGATTGTGCCATTGTAATCAGTCTGAAATGCCACTTTTCCTTTCCACTGCAGAATCTGCGCATAGGAATGGATATTGTGCATCGCCAGCAATTTTTCACTGCTCATTCCATCCACATAGTAAGGCGAATATTTTTGCAGTGCTGAAATCACCTTTGCCTTATACTGCTTACGAAAGACCTTGGAATTTCCAAAGACATTTGTGCTGAATGCATTCTCCCATATAAAAGTATCCTGCGCAGCAATGCAATTCATGCAATGAAGCATTGCCTCATCTTCCGCTTCCGGCGTCTTGTTTCCTTTGCGCAGACTCGCAAGCATCTCCTCATAATATTTTAAAATCCAGCTTTCCTGATTTGATTGATTTCTTGATTGATTTCTTGATTGATTTCTTGATTGATCTCTCCAGGACTGCACGATTTCGATCTGCTTCTTCTGATGCTCCCTGGCATCTTCCCGTCCTGCCTTTTGGCACAAAAGCGGTATGGCAGAAATTTGAAAGTGAGTTGTTTGGATATCGCCCTTCATATCGCGCCAGTCAAACCAGATAATTTTCCTATTTCCCAGTACCGGATCATCCTCTATTTCTTTTGCCTGCTGCAAAAGCACTGCGTGGCCGCCCACCGCTGCGATCATTTTTGCATCCACTTTTGGATGTTTCCAGCCAGTGAGCGTACCTTTTCTGTAATTTACATTATCCACACTGTCGATGATCCAGTTGATCAAAGCATTCCCCTGCATTTTCACTCCTATAACCAACGGAAGATCTCCGTTCCTTTTTTCTTAAGCCACATCAAAAGCAGCGTGCTCACTGCAAGAAATACAATTGTCAGAATCACAAGATACAAAGCTGCCCCCATATGCCAGCCGACCGTAATATAAACACCGCCGATCACCAGCGAGAATATCCAGCCGCCAAACATTTCGATCATGACGCTGATGCTCTGTTTGATCGGTGCAAGTTCATTGGTCCATGTCAGGTTCGGCATCTTAAGGCCAAGCACCAGACCGAACAAGGCCATAAAAAGCACAAACAGCATGGAAACAACCATTCCGAAAAACAGCTCCACAAACCCAGCCCGAAGAACCATGCACATACAGATGTCACAGAAAAGCACCGGAACTCCAGTGACCAGAATCTGCACCATAAGTTTTGCACGCAGCGCATCCCACGGCTGAACCGGAAGCGACTG
>URYB01000100.1 GCA_900552085.1 uncultured Lachnobacterium sp. | reverse complement strand
GTGAGTATGGGCGCGGATGATTTTATAGCCAAACCGTTTGATCTGGAAGTGTTGACGGTAAAAATTCAGGCGTTGCTTCGCAGAAGCTATGATTTTGCAGGAAGCAGCAGTGTGATCGAACACAAAGGAGTCATGTTTCAGGTCAATGATGGAACGATTACTTACAATGGTGTGAAGCTGGAACTTACAAAAAATGAGAGCAAAATTATGCAGACGCTGCTCGCAAATAAAGAGGAAATTGTGACAAGAGATACCCTTATGACGAAGCTCTGGGAGAGTGATTCCTATGTGGATGAAAATACGTTATCCGTCAATGTGAACCGTCTGCGCAAAAAGCTTGGAGAAATCGGACTGGAAAACTTTATTATTACCAAGAAAGGTATCGGGTATCGGATCGGATGAGTTGTCTCAATAAGTTTGTAAAAAGAAATTTTCTGTGGATTCTGCTTGCGCTGCTTTTGGCAGGAAGCCATCTGTTATATCTGTATCTTTTACCGGCATCTGTGGAGGATATTGGTTATGCGGCACTGCTGGACGTGTGTCTTTTGGGATTGTTTTTCTTTCTTGCATGGATCGGATACATCCGAAGAGTAAAGAAGTTTCAGAAGCTTCTTGCATTGCCGATACCGGATCAGATTAAAGTTCCGGAACCGGTGGATGATATTGAACAGTTATATGGGCAGATACTGGAAAATGTTGCGATACAGCAGCGACTGCTGGAGGACCAGACACAGTTACAGCAGACAGAGATGTATGATTATTATGCCCGCTGGGTGCATCAGATCAAGACACCGATTGCAGCCTTACAGCTGCTTCTGGAAACGCAGAAAAAAGACGTCGCAAAGAATGCAGAAACGATTCTGGAAAAAACGGGAAAAGAAAATGCGGTGCTTGAAAATCTTCTGGAGCAGCAGTATACACAGAATATGGAACAGTTTTCCGATATGGAAGAAGAACTGTTTTGCATTGAGCAGTATGTGGGGATGGCATTGCAGTATCAGAGGGTAAAAAGTGAAAGCAAGGATTATGTATTCACACAGGTTTCGGTGGACAAAATGGTGCGCACGGTCATCCGTAAATTTGCAAAGCTGATGATTCGAAAGAAAATCCCCATGCAGTATGAGGGATGCAGTCAGCAGGTCATTACAGATGAAAAATGGTGTGCATTTGTACTGGAGCAGGTGCTGTCAAATGCGATTAAATATACGAGGCAGGGAGCCATTCAGATTCGCACAGAGCAGGAACCGAACTGGCTGTATATTGTCATTGAAGATCAGGGAATCGGAATACGAAAGGAAGACATTCCGCGTGTATTTGAAAAGGGATACAGCGGATATAATGGCCACGAGGACAAGCGTTCCACTGGCATCGGACTGTATTTGAGCAGACAGATCATAGATAAACTCGGACATACCATTCGAATCGAATCGGAATTGGGAAAAGGTACTGCGGTATGGATCGGTTTTTCCATGAAGCGGACCAATCATCAGGATTAGGAGGCGTATCTTACAGAAATGTAAGGTACGCTTTTAAAATGTAAGACAAATCGATGGTTGGAAGGAAATGCATTTGCTATACTGACAGCATAAACAACTGGCGCCACAAAAAATAAAGGAGTATATCAAAATGGCAATTTTGGAAGTAAGTAATCTAAAGAAAATATATACCACACGATTTGGTGGAAATCAGGTACAGGCTTTGTCAAGAATCAGTTTTTCTGTGGAAGAGGGCGAGTATGTTGCTATCATGGGTGAATCCGGTTCCGGTAAAACCACACTGTTAAATATTCTTGCAGCGCTGGATAAACCAACGGCGGGAACCGTTGTATTAAATGGAAAAAATTTAGCGGCAGTCCGGGAAAAAGAAATGTCTGCGTTTCGAAGAGAACATCTTGGATTTGTATTTCAGGACTTCAATCTGCTGGACAATTTTTCACTAAAAGATAATATTTTTCTCCCGCTTGTTCTCTCCGGTGTGGACTATCCGCAGATGGAACAGCGTCTTGCACCGATTGCAAAGAAACTGGGAATCACAAGTCTGCTGAATAAATATCCGTATGAAGTGTCCGGCGGACAAAAGCAGAGAACGGCAGTGGCACGCGCTCTGATTACACAGCCGGAACTGATTCTCGCGGATGAACCGACCGGTGCCCTGGATTCCAAAGCATCGGACAGCATGCTTACGCTTTTTAACCAGATTAATGAAGAAGGACAGACCATTCTTATGGTAACCCACAGTACGAAAGCAGCAAGCCACGCGAACCGTGTTTTATTTATTAAGGATGGAGAAGTGTTTCATCAGCTGTATCGGGGAAACATGTCAAATGAACAACTGTATGTAAAGATTTCCGATACTCTGACAGTGTTGACGACAGGTGGTGAGCAGCATGAATAAAATTTATGTGAGACTGGCAAAGACAAATATGCGCAATAACCGGCAACTGTATGTTCCCTATATTTTGTCAGGACTTATTACGGTAGCAATGTTTTACCTGATGACATTTCTGAGTGGAAATGAAGGCCTTGCACATGCCAGGGGCGCTGAAATGATTGGTCGGATTTTATCCTTTGGCGTTGGTATCATCGGAATTTTTTCTTATATTTTTATTTTTTATACCAACAGTTTTATCAGCAAACGAAGAAAAAAAGAAATCGGTATCTACAATATTTTAGGTATGGAAAAAAGGCATATTGGCAAGGTGCTTGTGATAGAGACACTGTATACTTCGGTTTTGGCAATTGGTGGAGGAATTATTGGAGGAATTATTTTCTCAAAACTGATGCTGATGTTTTTATATCGGATTCTGGATATTACAACAACTGTAAGCTTTGAAATTTCCTGGCAGGGAATAGAGTATACGATCGTGCTGTTTGGAATTTTGTATTTCCTTACATTTCTTTATAATTTTATGCAGATGAAACTTGCAAATCCAATGGAACTTCTTCGCGGAGGAAATGTGGGAGAAAAGGAGCCAAAGACCAAAGTGCTGATGACACTTGCCGGAATGGTGTGTCTTGGAACCGGCTACTATATTGCATTTACGACAGAAAATCCTTTAAAAGTACTGACACTGTTTTTCCTTGCAGTTGTTCTTGTAATTATAGGTACGTATTTTCTGTTTATAGCAGGAAGTATTGCATTGCTCAAACTTATGCGCAAAAACAAGAAATTTTATTATAACAAAAAGCATTTTACAGCGGTATCCGGCATGCTTTACCGTATGAAACAGAATGCAGCTGGACTTGCAAGTATCTGCATTTTGTCAACCATGGTTCTCGTTGTAATTTCTATGACGGTGAGTATGTTTGCCGGAATCGGTGATGAACTGCTATCACGGTATCCAAATGAAATAAATGTATATTCCTATGAAAAAACATTGGATGACAATGAACTGAAAAATCAGGAAGAAATCGCAGCTTTCATTGAAAATTCCGGAAGAAAAATTGAAAAGAAGGTTGGATACAGTTATCTGTCCATGCTTATGCAGATGCAGGGAGATAAGCTGGAATTACCGTCAGATACTTCAGCAGACAAATATACGGTAAACATTGTTACCCGTGAGAATTTTCTGGCAATGCAAAAAGTATTGGGGAAAAAGGATGTGCCGGAAGTTGCGGAACATACCGTGGCCATCTATGGTTCCAAATGGAATGGAGAAAAGACAGTTTCTATTTTAGGGAAAAAATACAAGGTGGCAAAAACACATATGAATGAGCTTCGCGATGCTTATACAAATTCCGAAGTGCAGGGGGCATATTACATCATTGTGGACAGTGAAAAAACGGTAGAAGAATTGTTCGAAAAGCAAAAGAAGCTGCTGGGCGATCATGCGTACAGTTTTTGCAGAGTCAGTGGATATGAGATTGACGGAACAAAGGCGCAGAAGGTCGCATGTGAGAAAAAACTCGGTAAACTGATAGAAAAGCAGAATGAAAACCGCAGCAATCTGGAAAACCGGTATGTGGAAGGGCGCCTGTCACACGAACAGAACTTTTATACCATATATGGAGGCCTGTTTTTCCTCGGTATTTTCCTTGGTTCCATGTTCCTTATGGTGACGGTTATGATTATCTTTTATAAACAGATTTCGGAAGGATATGATGACCGGCAGCGATATGAAATCATGGAGAAAGTGGGAATGAGCAACCGGGAAGTAAAAGCATCCATTCAATCACAGGTGCGCATTGTATTTTTCCTTCCGCTTGTGATGGCTGCGATTCATGTGACGGCAGCATTTCCGATGATCCGCAGACTGCTGGTATTTTTGAATCTGTCAAACACAGGATTGTTTGTAAAGTGTCTGGTGATCACGTTGCTTGTTTTTATGCTGATCTATTATCTGGTTTTCCGTCTTACATCGCGTGCATATTATCGCATTGTCGGAAATCAGGTGAATTAATCATTTTATTCATTGTTTTATAGTACGAAAGTACTTGATATTTAGGAAATGCCCTCTATATAATAGGTGCGAATATGACTATTTGGTAAATTAAGGAGCAGAGAATGGAACTGTTGGAAGAAATAAAGAAGAAGGATGCGAAAGCATTTACCCATGGCGGGAAATTTCATGCAGATGATGTATTTTCATCTGCATTACTTTTGTATATCAATCCGGAGATCGTTATCTCCAGAGGAAATAAAGTTCCGGAAGAGTTCGATGGAATTGTATTTGATATCGGACGTGGCAGATACGATCATCACCAGAAGGACAGCAGAGTGCGTGAAAACGGAGTTCCGTATGCTGCATTTGGACTGTTATGGGAAGAACTTGGAAAAGAAATCTTAGGCGAAGAACTGGCAGAAAAATTTGATGAAGCTTTTGTTCAGCCTCTCGATAATAATGATAATACCGGAGAGAAAAATGAACTTGCCACGCTGATCGGAAACTTTAATCCATCGTGGGACGCAAAAGGGGGCAGTGATGAAGCTTTTTTCCAGGCGGTCAGTGTTGCCGGAATGATTCTGGAAAATAAATTTGAACGGTATCGTGGAAATGCCCGCGCAGACCAGCGTGTAGAACAGGTGCTTAAAGGTCATGATCCGAAGGATCGCATCCTTGTGCTTCCGGAATTTATTCCCTGTCAGAAGGCCTTGACTGAGACGGAGATCGCGTTTGTTATTTTCCCTTCCAATCGTGGAGGATATTGCATTCAGCCACAGAAACGGGAATATTCCATGAATTATAAATGCAGTTTTCCGTCGCAATGGCTCGGACTTGAAGGAGAGGAGCTGGTAAAAGAGACCGGATTAAGCAGTGCAGGCTTTTGTCACAAAGGCGGTTTTCTCATGACGGTTGGCGAACTGGAGGATGCGAAAGCAGCATGCCAGAAGGCACTTGATGTTTATCAGGAGGATTCTGTGATTGTGAGCCTTTCCACACCGGATGCCGAAGCAGAGGAACTTTTGAAACAGACTGCCAGTGCCAGAGGCATTCCGTCAGTGCGTATCTGCAATGTGGATTTTGCGGCATTGCCGGAACTGGAAATTGAGGACAATTATGCGGAAGTTGCGCTGGAAAAGCAGGACTGGAAGTCGTATGTCAAGGAACAGGTCAGACAGATCTTAAAATATAAGCCGGAAGCAGTCTATGTGCAGGGCAATGTGTTTGAGACTTACCCGATTGTGCATGCACTTCGAAAGAAACATATACCGGTACTTACTATGATTGAAAAGGGAGGAAGAAAACTGGTTGTACGGATTCCGTCTGGATCGTAAAAAGCGTGTGCTTTTAGCGATAATTGCTTGACGTACGTAAAAACGTACGCTATAATTAATGTGACATAAGAAATCTCGTCATTCAAAATAGCAATAAAGCTGAAAAACGTAACAATTATACAACGAATGTATATATACAAAAGATAACGGACAAGATGAATTTACTAAGTAGAATGTACGAGAAAATTTTACAAAAGATACTTCAAAGGAAAATCGTTTGGCAGAGAGAAAATAATAGATAATTAAAATATAAGGAGATTTATTATGTCAGCAATCAATATAACAAATGCAAGAAAGGAACTCTACAATTTAGTCGAAGATGTCAATTTATATAGTGAGCCAACTTTGATTGTAAGTAAAAAAGGGAATGCGGTTCTTGTTTCAGAAAGTGATTGGAATGCAATTCAGGAAACTGTATATCTTAATTCAATTCCGGGCATGAGTGAATCTATACAAAAAGGGATGGATACACCTATAGAAGATTGCATTTCAGAGGAAAATGTAGAATGGTAATTTTATGTACAGAATCGTATATGAAAAACAGGCGGTGAAAGATATTAAGAATTTGAAGAGTGCGCGCCTTGACGAAAAAGCAAGAAAGCTGATTGAATTGATCAAAGAAAAGCCGTTTCAAAATCCGCCTCCATATGAGGCACTTGTTGGAAATTTGCAAGGTGTTTATTCCAGAAGGATAAATATACAGCACCGACTGGTTTATCAGGTGTATAATGAACCTGTCGAAATGAATGGAATTATGTATGAAGGAACTGTGAAGATAATTAGAATGTGGACACATTACGATGGACTACATTAGAAAAAGCACCAACGGAAAGAGCAATCTTTCTGAAGGTGCTTGTTTTCGTTTGGAAATAGCGCATTCTTCGTTGAAAATGAAAGTATTATGTGTTAAGCTTATTGGGAAATAGTCTAATATCGAGGTAGAAACCCTTGTAGATAAATAGGAGGTTTATAAGACAATGGAAGCTTACAAGAGCGAGTTTATTGAATTTATGGTACAGAGTGATGTTTTGAAATTTGGCGATTTTACCTTAAAAAGTGGTAGAAAATCGCCTTTCTTTATGAATGCAGGTGCATATGTTACCGGCTCTCAGTTAAAAAGATTAGGTGAGTATTACGCAAAGGCAATCCATGCAAACTATGGAGATGACTTTGATGTGTTATTCGGACCGGCATATAAGGGAATTCCACTTGCTGTCGTTACAGCAATCGCATACAGCGAACTCTATGGAAAAGAAGTCCGTTATTGTTCTGACCGTAAAGAGGCAAAGGATCACGGTGCAGATAAGGGTGGATTCCTTGGAAGCAGCTTAAAAGACGGGGACCGTGTTGTTATGATCGAGGATGTGACAACATCCGGAAAGTCTATGGAAGAGACGGTGCCGAAGGTACGTGGAGCAGCAAATGTAGAAATCGTGGGCCTTATGGTAAGCCTGAACCGTATGGAAGTTGGCCAGGGCGGCAAAGTCAGCGCGTTGGATGAAATCCATGAAAAATATGGTTTTGAAGGAAAAGCAATTGTAACAATGGAAGAAGTTGTGGAGCACTTATATAATCGTGAGTGCCAGGGAAGAATTGTTATTGATGACACATTAAAAGAGGCAATTGACCAGTATTACAAGCAGTATGGATGCAACTAAGCTGCATCGGAGAGTATTATCGGTACTGTTTATTATATATTTGATTTTTTTATTTTACTTTTTGTTCTTTTCCGAGGGATTCGGAAGGACAGAGTTCGGAGAAGAGTACCGGTATAATCTCACGCTTTTTAAGGAGATTACACGTTTTATCCGTTACCGGCATCTGCTTGGATTTCGAGCAGTGTTCATCAATATCGCAGGAAATGTGATCGCATTTATGCCACTTGGCTTTTTCCTGCCGACATTGCATCCGAAGAAACGCAATGGAATCGTGGTTGTGATTCACTGTTTTCTCCTCAGCCTTCTGGTGGAGGTGACACAGCTGACATTTCGACTGGGATGTTTTGATGTGGACGATTTGTTTTTAAATACACTGGGCGGACTGCTTGGATACGTGACGTATTTTATTATTAAAACAATAAGAAATGGGAAGGATAACCAATGAGAAAACGCAAAAGACACGGATCTTACAAGTTCACAGAGAAGACCCATTCCAAGAGAGGAATTGTGGCTACGGTTTTTGCCCTTGCGCTTTTGGTTCTGTATCTGGTGATTCTGGAACTTGCATTTCGTGCAAATGGAGGTCTGTCTGCTTATTATGGAAGCATCGGAGTGCTCGCAATGCTTGCGTCCGTTGTTGTGATAGTTGTTGCGGCAGGCAGTTTGCGGGAAGAGGATTCTTTCCGTTTGTTCCCAAGACTGGGATTGTTTCTGTCAGTGGTTAATATTGTATGCTGGGTAGGAACTTATGTCATGGGATTTGTAATCTGATTCATTATAAATATAATATTTAGAAGGTTTTTGGTGGTATGAGTTATAAGGAATTGTTCCGGGAAAATAATGAACAATATACAGAAAGAATTGCACTGGTCATGGAGCGCATCGGAGACATCGCAGTAGACGGCGCCATCACGGTACCGGAAGTTTACCGCGGATATTTTGAGCAGATGGCGAAGTATCTTCTGCTGGAGCATCGTGTGGCAGAAGAGGCGATATCCGGTGAATTTGCTACAATGACAGCAGCGCAGGGGGAACAGTTGAATCAGCGTTTGTATGATGATGTACAGGAGGCTGGTTACGAAGAAAGCTATGCCAATCCGGCATACGCATGCAGCTGTATGGGAACGGAATACGTACAGATTCTTCCCATGC
>URYB01000099.1 GCA_900552085.1 uncultured Lachnobacterium sp. | reverse complement strand
TAGATAACATGATGGCAATGATAATGCTAAGGTGTTCCGACATAAAGGTTCAACTGCCATGGGAAAAGGATGAATGGTCTTCCTTCTTCTGCTTGGGCTAGGATATCCGGTATATAAAATCAGCCGCAAGGGTGCATGCACCACTCCGTGGAAACCCTTGCCCCTAATTTATATACCAGATGAAAAGTAGTCAAGCAGAATAAAGGATAAGTGTGTTGCCAGAGGCAGCTACCTGCTCACACATTCTGATGATGCCTCAAAAGAATCAGGTAATTCGCTACATTCTGGAACATAATACGCAGACGGAAACGGCTTAAGAATTTCCATCTTGGCAAGCGCATGGCCTTTTTATTTTTTTTTTTCAGATCATGGCGTAGGAACTGCAACGGCGTGTGCTGCATCATACGCACAATAACAATCAGGTTGACCACAAGCATCAGAACCACCGGAATCAGTGTCGTCTTGAAAAAGGCATCTGGATTCCAGATTGTGTGATACGTCGGCAGACTGTAACTGTTATAATACATCGACACTACTACATTTTTGAATACCGTGTATCCCAAAATATTTCCCACAATCGCCGCCAGAAGCGTTACGATCACCGGCATGGAGAGATAATGCCGTATAAGTTCTCCCTTCGTATAACCAGAAGCGCGCAGTGTTCCGATGGCAGAAGCTTCTTTTGCAATGGTATTGCTGATCGTAACCGCAAAGATAAAAGCGATAATTACAATCAGAATATCCAGAAGTACACCACCCATGGCTTTATCCGATCCCATATCATCAGTTGCAAAATTGATTGCCGGATTGCCGTATTTGGGTGTGTAATCCTCCAATTCATTGTCCGCAACTACGGTCTGTGTCAGCAGGGCACGCATGAAATTGTCAGACTGTGTTTTTTCCTGTGCATCATCTTTTGGCTCGTTTTCATACTTCCATGCATATGCATAATGCACACTCTTTTGAAGACGGTCAAAGCCTTCTGATGTGACCATTGCCACATCAAATTTCAAAGCATCAAACATCATATCTGTGGTTTTCTCATGTAATGTAGAATAATTGACATATGCCAAAAGACCAACAATCTTATAGGTTTCTCCGCTGATGGTGATTGTATCTCCGACGGTGACACCTACATTGTCTGCATGCATACGGTCAATGGCGATTTCGTCTTTTGTCTGTGGAAAACTTCCTTTTAACAGGCATGCCAGGTTGATATCTTCCGTCTGTGGAAAGACACGAATCGTACCATCTTTTTTGCCATCGTTGTTGTAATCTTCCTCTTCGTTTCGGAAGAAATTCTCATACACGGTTGTCTTTGTCGCCTTAAAGTCCGGATCATTTAATTCGTACTTTTCTTCGGCATCGGCATATTTGTCTTCGATTTTGCTTCGTCCAGATAATACTGTTTTACATCCGCTTTCTCTCCGGTTTCAATTGCAGACAGCAATGCATCATCCGCCTGCTTCTTTAACTCAAAATGTCCATCTTCCTGTTTGTATTCTTTTACACCGTCCGCAGCCGATTGCAACATACTCTCATTTGCGACATACATACCGGATACCAAACCAATGGTAAGCACGAGGAATAAAAATACAACAAGATATTTCTTCCCGTCTCCGATCAATTCTTTCGGTATTCGCTTGATCAGGGGATTTCTCACTTTTTTCTTACTCATAACTGCCCCCTTACCACTCAAGTTCATCTGCAGAGATTTTGTTTGTATTAATATCGTTATGACGCACCGCTCCGTCACGGAGCTTGATTACGTGATCTGCCATGTTTTTGATTGCCTCATTATGTGTAACCATGATAATGGTATTGCCATATTTCTTGTTTACATCCTCAATCAGTTTTAAAATTTCCTTCGAAGTATTGTAGTCCAAAGCTCCTGTCGGCTCATCACACAGCAGAATATCCGGATTCTTTACAATAGCGCGGCCAATGGAAACACGCTGCTGCTGTCCACCGGAAAGTTGGTTCGGCAGCTTGTATCTGTGTTCGTAAAGTCCAAGTGTGTGAAGCAGATCATCAATATCCAGCGCATTGTCTGACAGATAAGCTCCTACCTCAATATTTTCTTTTACATTCAGGTTAGCAATAAGATTATACATCTGGAATACATAACCAAGATGCTTTCTGCGGTACTGTGTGAGCTTTTTCTCACTCATATCCTCCAGCTTATCTCCATTGATATTGATGTAACCACTGTCCGCATTATCAATACCTCCAATGATATTCAATAATGTGGATTTTCCGGAACCGGATGGTCCTAAAAGTACACAGAACTCACCTTTTGCGACAGAAAAATTCATACCGCGAAGAACCTCCTGACGCGTCTCACCGCTTCCAAATCCTTTCTTTAAATCTACAATTTCCAAAAACTTTCTTTCTTCTTCTGACATAGCTACTCCCTTTCCTTTTTTAGTTTTACTTACCACACCATTATTAGTTTCTTCTAACCCATAGTTCTTTTTTTAGGTCTCCCGCTCTCCGCGAAAGACCTATGATCTGACGAGTCCATACCAGCCTGCCAGCAGATATTTTACTCCCTTTTCTGCAAACTGAAGCGCGTCCTCCTCATTATCAATATGCGTCACCATAAATATGAACATATCAATCTGTGAATGTGACATCCAGTGAACAACGCTTTTTTCCACCATCGGAACTCCATACGCCTTACACATCGCTTCACTGATGAATGCATTGTGTTCATCCATCTGGTCCACCAGGCGATCCGGCATATGTTCCATGCTCGACCCCTGTGATTTTGTCAGCACCAGAAGCACTTCCTCCCGATAGTTGTACAGTTCATGCACTATCTGCGCCACCGATTCAAAATCGCTGCTCTCATCGTGCTCGGTTGCCTTACCGCTGACCATTTCCTGCACTTCAAAGGAAAAGTGCTCACGAATAATTACATTGAGCCGATCCATAAAATCGCCAACCACTTCACAGAACAAATCGTCTTTGTCCTGAAAGAAGAAGTACAGTGCTCCGGTTGTAACACTCGCTTTCTGGCAAATACTGCGAAGAGATGCTCCCTGAAAGCCTTTTTCCATAAATTCTTTCTTGGCGCATTTCATAAGGTGGGTCTTCGTCTTGCTGTCATGTATCTTCTTTTCTGCCATTGTGTTCTCCCTGAAACTGTAAATATTCAGTTCCCTGTATATAAAAATGCAACATAACGTTGTTATGTTAGATAACACCGTTATGTTACATCATAATTTCTGATATGTCAACCTTTATCTTTATTACCTTTTTAGCTAAAAGAAACTAAAATATTGACACAATAAGCCTAATGTGATAGCTTTTTAGCCAAAATCAAAGGAGTATCATGTTATGAAACGAAAAATCATCGGGGGGATCATTATTGGATGCTTTGTTTTACTGGTTGTAGGCATCCCTCTTCTATCCAAAATAATTTATCCTGACAATATGTCTAACAAAAATTGTTCTAACTCTGAAGAAGTACAGGCTTACAAAATGGCTCAGAAAAAGAGGGCATTTAAAAATGAAATAAAAAAATTGTCCCGTGAAATAAATTTCCCGCATAATCTCTATATGAAAACGCATCCAAAACTACAGGATAAAGCTGTTGCGGATTTGCTGTGCAAAGAAGCACCCGGAACCGATATTACCCCTGATAATATCACGCGGGGAGATTTGGAAAAAATCCGTTCTCTTAGCATTGGCTGGGAAAATAAAACCTGTGACACAATAGAAGATATAGAGCTTTGCCCGAATTTATTGGAATTACAGATCGATTTGGATTGTGAAAAAGACATCACGGAATTGAAAAGTCAGTTAAAAGACATATTGCCTCGTCTTTCTAATCTCAAAATTTTATCACTGTCTGCTGCAAATGCATCCGACTGGGATTCTCTTGACTTTCTCAAAAACTGTAACCAAATAGAAGATATCTACATAAGTGGCTACGAGAATGCCGATGTAATTCAAGAACTGGAAAAAATGTTTCCAAAGGCATACATATCTTCTGAATCAGATGAAACGGAGGTATCAGAAGATGAAGAAAACTAAACTCATAAAATGTATTGTTGTTTTTGCAATTGCGATCCTCGTCGCTTTATTTATATGGAAAAAGATTGATAACAATAAATGTGTAACCTTTAAAGACCCTGCCATGCAAGCCAATATATATGAAGCATTGAAAGATTCATCCTCTCTGTCAAAGGGCTTTTCCAAAAACCATATGACAAAAGGCGACTTAAAGAAATTAAAAGAACTCACGATTATCATGTGGCAGGATTATACGACACTTGAAGATCTTAAATATTGTGTAAATCTGAAGACTTTAACCCTGAACTCCTATATAAAAGCACGTGATTTTTCATATTACCAATACCAGCACGATATTGATCCTGAACTGGATTTTGATGATTATGTAAAAGAAAACAAACTTTCCAGCAAAAAATGTGAGCAATTTCAAAATGAACTATGTGCCATTGCGCCTGACCTGAAAAAACTAACAGAATTATGCATTCAAGGCGATGCCTTATGTCAGCTTACCTCGCTGCAATTTGTTGCCGCCTTACCCCATCTTGAAATTCTGCAATTAATAAACCTTACCGAAATAGAGAATTTTGCACCACTTCGTGAATGCAGCAACATTAAAAAACTGGATATTACCCACTGCAAAATTTATGATGCCAAAGATCTTTTAAACTTTGATTATTTAGAAGAGATGTATCTTTGGTATACATTTATATGCGGGAATGAGAAAGAAACCCGTCTGTTAGAAAAAGCTTATCCGGATGCAGATATAAAAATATATAGCAACTGGGCTGATGTTCAAGAAGGAGCATGAAAATGAAACAGAAGAAACAGAAAACGATACATAAACATCAGGAACCAATCTCTAAGCCTCATAATGAAAGCCATTTTCCACTCATAAGAAAATGGCTTCCGTACAGGGCCCGGATGGTTTCTAAAATTGAGAAATTTCCCAAATGGGTATACAATTTTTTATTTCTAATTACATTCTGTCTCTTTTTAATAACAACCGCATTGTTACCTTATGCATTTCGCAATATAACACATACAGGCTGGAAATGTGTTTCAAAGTCTGGCATAATTACCTCTTTCGATGTGGATACCGACACTTTTTCGATGGATCATTTTCGTAAAAGAAGTATTCACAAATATTATGCCAATATTGATGATCAAAGTATTCGTATAAGCGAATCTTTGTATTACTCCCATTCCCGTGGTGATACCTTTTCGTATTACGAGTATACATTAGGTTCATTGTCATATAGTTCCATAGAACACTATGCAATCTATAAAGGATTCCCAATTTTAATTCTGTTTTTTGCAATTTGCCTGTTCGAAAATGTGCTGCTAAACTGTTATTGCAAAGAAGATCCCGCCGATCACATGCCGGTTCTGAACACGATTATTGGATTAGGTATCGCTTATGGCCTATTTCGATATGCCAGTATTGTCGAACGCTTTCTATATGGCTGGTTACTATAAAAATATTCTCAATAATCTCTCTCAAAATGCTGGTAATCCTTGGAATGCGTCCAATCGCCGCCCCAGGTAAATCCATACTTTGTAAAAAGCTTATAGCACAAATCATCATGATCAATTTTGTATGGAAAATCCTTGCTACGGTCTACATATGCCGTAGCATTGGCTGGTTCGATGGACAACTTTCCGTCTACCGTCTTCACATACGGATTGTACAGCGTATTGATATCCACGGCCATCCCCAGCCCATGTTTTGAGATCTTTGTGGTGTGGGAAATGAACCGGAAGTTAAATGCAGAAGAATTATTATGGCTCATGGATTCCTCATCATCGGCATTGTACGCGTCTACCAATTCCACTTTTTCAATCGGATAGTCCGCCTGATACAATTCCTCAAAGATGGCAAGCACATCATCTGCAATGGCTTTGTTTACGACCAGCTCCCCTTCCTTGGTCTGTCCGTCAAATCCCATATGCAGGACATGAAGATAGCGAAGCTCGTCCCGCGGCACTGTGCAGTCATCCTTATACGACTTTCCCTGCATCTTTTCAAAAATATCATCCGGAATTTTGGAAACATAGAAATCATCGTCCGAAATCTGGTGCGTGTCGGATTCCTTCTTCACTTCGACTTTCTTTTCGGCAACGTCAACTTTCTCTGTTTCCCTGGAATTCTTTTCGTTATTATCCTGATTCTTTACAAAACGTTTTCCTGCCACTACTGCAATGGCTGCCAGCAAAATCGTGGCCGTAATTATGATTCCTTTATGTTTTCTCAACGCGATCTCCTTCTTTTTCACTCATCGATTCATTGAGCACTATTGAACTTATCTATAAACGCCTCAATCTCATTCACATGATCCGAAAACAACACATGTCCCATATGTTCTTCCCATAAAAATCCAGCCTGTTCCATTTTCTTTAACATCTCTTGTAACGGCGCATAAAAACTGTTTCGGTTGAACAAAATGCATGGTTTCTGAAATACTCCGATTTTCGTAAGCGTTATTGCTTCTGAAATCTCATCAAGCGTTCCGATACCTCCCGGCAAGGCGACAAACACGTCTGCCAGATCCAGCATTTTCTGCTTTCTCTCACTCATATTCGTTGTAGTAATCAATTTGGTCACATACGGCTGCGGGCGTGACTTAATAAACTCCACATTTCCCGGAATCACACCAATGACCTCGCTGCCTGCCACATGAACTTCCTTTGCAACAGCTCCCATCAATCCGGATTCGCCACCGCCATATACAAGTGTATGTTTGCCTTTTCCAATCCATTGCCCCAATTCACTGGCGGCTTTTGCATACTCCTCATTGTTTCCAAAATCAGAACCACAATATACTGCTATCTTCATGTACACTCCTTTACTTAACCGTATATGAATAAATATAAATATTTGTCCCCTTCGTTTTGTTTCCGGCCCACCATACTTTTCCTTTGGAATAAACCGGCATTCTGCTTGGGTTCAGATAAGCGGAAGAGGCAAGTTTCTTCGTCTTCTGTATCACATTTCCTTTGGCATCAACAACAATCGCATATACGCCCTGATAACTGTATTTTTTATAACGTTCAAACAAAATCACATAATTTCCCGCATCTGTAGCTACAACCTGCGGATTTTCGATGGTATAAGTTTTGTCATAATTTGTGAGCCATTTTACGCCGTAATCTGTTACCTTTTCATCACCATTTTTTCCACTTAAGCCACTGCGCGTGCTGGATGTAATATATGATTCCGCTGTGGTCAGATCCGCATTCGGGTCAAAAATCTGAATAAACAACTGCTGATTTTCCTTTTTGGCCTTGCTGTTCAAAGACGGTGCAGATATCGCTACCATAGCCGCGTTATGTACATCTCCCGTCGCAATACCACCCATGCGGGCAAAATTATCATTTACCTCGTACATGTCATAACGGTCAAATGCACCTTTGCTGACCCAGAACGAGAAAATATTTTGTGAATCACATGTCCATGTTTTCGATACCTCCTCGTCCGAATATGTATTATCATAAATGATTTCCCAGTCATCAGGAAAACCTGTATTGTTGATTAGATCATCACTGATTCCATCCTCTGTTCCCGGCATCTTTAACTCTGAAACGGTAAATGAGCGATCATAACAATCGCCCTCACTTGCAAGAAGAAATCCCTCTCCCCACGGGACCACACGCTGCGCAAAGGAATGGGAATTGTAGTAACATTCCACACTTTCCTTCTGCATCGTCTGGCGGTTCACCAGCAAAAGCGAATTACTCTGATGACCACCATACATTTCCCTCGCATAGTTGACAGCAACATAATCTCCATTTACTGCAATATCACAATTTCCTGCATGAAAAGGGATCTTCGTATAAAAGCTTTCATCATAATAGGATGCCAGACTCGAGGAACCATTGTCCCCCACACTTGCAAGAAGCTTTCCACTGGAATCGTACTTGGAAACAAAAATCGTTTTTGTTGCTGTATTATTTGTTTTATTCGTCTTTCCCGTAACTACATAAAAATTTCCGTCGGAATCGCATATAACACCGCCAAAAACAGAAGATTTCTTCTTCAATGTGATCGTCTTTTTGACAGGTTTTCCATTTTTCGTTTTCACAATTACAATATTGCTTTTTGTATTATATGCAATGCACACATTCCCCTGGTTATCCAAAAACTGCGTACCATCCGATACGCCATCCCAGTTTGCATACGATCCTTTTGCAGTTGTAATATTGTGCTTTTGATCTGTTTTCTGTACCTTAAGTGTTGCAGCTTCCGGACTTACCACGGAGGTCATCAAAACTCCACAGATTGCCAGACATGCGATACTTCTCATCCCTGCATATTTTCTCATTTCATAACTCCTCGTATTATATGGAACGCATCGTAAGATGCATTGTCTTTTATTTCAGTTTTTCTTCCCACTCTGCTTCTTTAAATCCAGTAAGCACAAAATTTTCTCCAACCAATAAAGGGCGCTTTACAAGCATTCCATCTGTTGCTAAAAGTGCATACTTTTCCTCATCGTTCATTTCCGGAAGCTTGTCCTTTAATTTCATTTCTTTGTAAAGCATACCAC
>URYB01000098.1 GCA_900552085.1 uncultured Lachnobacterium sp. | reverse complement strand
AATGTACTGAGATACATCCAGGAAGGTCCATGCTGCGGTACCTGTAAGCCAGCTGTTCTTTGCTTCGCCGAAATTCTTTGCATCTTTACCGGCAATCATCTGGGAGTATACATAAGGTTCGGTGCGGTGAATCTCGCTGATATCTTCGATATAAGCAGGACAGGTTCTTGTATATACCTGCCATGCGCGATTGCCTCGTCCGACAACGGTCTCTGCAATGGAAATCCATGGATTGTTGTGGCAGAAGATACCGGCATTTTCTTTATATCCTGGTGGATAAGAAGAAATCTCACCGAGTTCTACATGATATCTATGGTAAGCAGGCTGCAGTAATACGATACCGTATTTGGTGTCGAGATATTTCTCGACTGATTTCATAGCCTTCAGACAGTTGCCTTCTTTCAGACCGATTTCTGCCATAACGCAGAATCCCTGAGGCTCGATGAAAATCTTGCCTTCTTCGCATTCCTTAGAACCGATCTTGTTCTTATAGTGATCGTATGCGCGAAGGAACCACTCGCCGTCCCATCCGGCATCGAGAACTGTTTTTTCCATGTCTGCAATGGCTTTCTCTGCCAGGGCTGCTTCTTCAACCAGTCCGCGTTGGCGGCAGATTTCAACGTAATCTTTACCGTAACGGACAAACATGCCTGCGATGAAAACAGATTCTGCATTTGGACCCTCTGATGGTCCGAATGTCTGGAAAGATTCTCCAGGTTCTGTCGAGAAGCAGTTCAAGTTCAGACAGTCGTTCCAGTCTGCACGACCGATCAGCGGCAGACCATGCGGTCCAAGATGATCAATAGTATAGTGGAAGGAGCGTCTCAGGTGCTCCATGAAATCGGTTGCCTTGGATGGATCACTGTCATATGGTGTCATCTCATCAAGGATTGTGTAATCACCGGTTTCTTTTATGTAAGCAGCAGTTCCTGCAATCAGCCATAATGGATCATCGTTGAATCCGCTTCCGATATCAGAATTACCCTTCTTGGTAAGTGGCTGATACTGATGATAAGCACTTCCGTCTTCGAACTGGGTTGCCGCAATGTCCAGAATACGTTCTCTTGCACGATCCGGAATCAGGTGAACAAATCCCAACAGATCCTGACAGGAGTCGCGGAATCCCATGCCACGTCCGATTCCTGATTCAAAATAAGATGCAGAACGGCTCATGTTAAAGGTTACCATACACTGGTACTGGTGCCATACATTGACCATACGGTCGAGTTTCTCTTCGGAAGAAGATACGGTAAAATGGGATAAAAGCTCATCCCAGTATTCTTTTAATTTTGCAAGTGCAGCATCGGCTTTTTCCCTGGTATCGAATTCGGCCATCAGCTTTTCGGCAGGTGCGCGGTTGATGATACCGTCTTCGGCGCGGCCAATCCATTTCTCTTCTACCGGATTCTCAACATAAGCAAGAATAAAGACAAACGTTTTGCTTTCACCAGGTGCAAGGGAAACTTTCAAATGATGGGAACCTACGGGAGCCCACCCGCTTGCTACGGAATTCCTGGAAGTGCCGGTTACGACAACTTCCGGGGCGGAGTTTTCACCGTATGCACCGAGGAAAGAATCACGATCGGTATCATATCCCTCTACCGGAGCATTGACTGCATATAATGCATAATGATTCCGGCGTTCACGGTACTCTGTCTTGTGATAGATGGCAGATCCGTGGATCTCAACCTCGCCGGTGGAGAAGTTACGCTGGAAATTGGTCATATCATCCATAGCGTTCCACAGGCAGAATTCTACATAAGAAAATACAGAGAATTCTTTTGGAACATCACTTTGGTTCGTAAGCGTCAGTTCGTTGATCTCACAGCTGCGTCCGACCGGTACGAAAGCGGTCAGCTCTGCCTGCAGCTGATTCCTGGTGCTGCGGAATGTAGAATAGCCCATTCCATGATGGCATTCGTAGGAATCCAGCTCGGTCTTTGTTGGCATCCATCCAGGATTCCAGATGGTGTCATTCTCCTTAATATAGTAGTAATGTCCATTGCTGTCATAAGGAACATTGTTGTAACGATAACGTGTCAGACGAAGAAGCTTCGCATCTTTATAGAAACTGTAACCTCCGCATGTATTGGAAATCAGAGAGAAGAAATCCTCGGATCCCAGATAGTTGATCCATGGGAGTGGAGTCTTTGGGGATGTGATGACATATTCTTTTCTGGCATCATCAAAATATCCGTATTTCATAAATAACCTCCATTGATAATATATTTATACTATGTTTACGTGATGATTGCAACGAAAACGATTAAGTATAAATTTGTTAAGATAGAGTATATCTTTTGAAAGAAGAAAAAGCAACAGGAAAAGCTTAAAATAGGGAAAAATGGCATATTATACAAAAACATAATAGGAAATACAGCAAAGTAACAAAAAACATCGAAACAGAAAAGTAAGGGTAAAATGCGAAAACGTGTAAGTGAGCCATAAATATAAGGTAAAAAGAGTTATTTCTCGAATTGTTAGGGTAAAATATGCACAAAAAGTAAGGCGATAAAGTGTGAAATGTGCCGAAACGCACAAAAACAGTTGCAATTGTCTGACATTAGGGGTATAGTAAAACTACGAAAACGATTAAGTGAATTTCTAGAAACAGGAGGAATGAATGGTATCTTTAAAAACAATCGCTCAAAAATGTGGAGTGTCCGCTGCGACGGTAAGCAAGGCCTTGAATGGTCATAAAGATATCAGCCAAGAGACAAAAGACCGGGTTAAGAAAGTTGCGGATGAACTTGGATATTTTCCAAATGCCGCAGCCAGAGCATTAAAAACGAACCGTTCCTATAATATAGGAGTTCTCTTCGAGGAAGAAGCTGGAAGAGGTCTGACCCACGAATATTTCTCCGGAGTATTGAATGGATTGAAAGTACAGGCAGAAAAACAGGGATACGATATTACCTTTATCAACACCTGTTATGAGAATAGGAAGATGTCCTATTACGAACATTGCAGATACCGGAATTTTGAGGGCGTCGCAATTGTTTGTGCCAATTTTAATGATCCCGATGTCATGGAGCTGATGAATAGTGAGTTGCCGGTAGTGACCATCGATTATGTACATCATAATTGCACTGCAGTTTGTTCCAACAATATACAGGGTATGGAAGACCTTGTGAAGTATATTTACAGTCAGGGACACCGAAAAATTGCATACATACATGGTCAGGATGGTTCCTATGTAACAAGAGATCGACTGGCGAGCTTTTACCGGACGGTAGATGAGCTTGGACTGGTAATCCCGGATGAATACATCCGGACAGCAGATTACCTTGAAACCCAGGGAGCTGCGAAGCAGACAAAAGAATTACTGAATCTGCAGGATGCACCGACCTGTATCATTTATCCGGATGACACCTCTTTAATAGGAGGAAGAAATGTCATCATTGAGATGGGACTTCGAATCCCAAAAGATATATCCGTAGCAGGATATGATGGAACGAGAATGTCACAGTTGCTTCACCCGAAGCTTACAACGATTCGTCAGAATACGGAGATCATTGGAAGTGAGGCTGCAGCAAGACTGATTCACACCATCGAGCAACCGCGAACAACTCTCGTTGAGAGAGTCGTTATAGAAGGAAGTTTAGTACCGGGAAAATCCGTAGGGGAGATAAAATAAAAGGTTTTATTTCGGGAACAGTTCCCAAAAAACAAAGAACAGACCGTAAGGTCATATATATGAAGGAGGAGGTTTTTCATATGAAGAAGAAAATCGTCAGCGCATTATTATGCGCAACAATGGTAGCATCTATGCTTGTAGGATGTGGTGGTGGAGACTCAAACACCAATGACAACAAAACAGGAGGCAGCACACAGAACGCAGGCGCATCAACAGATGGAAGCAGCCTGGCATACAAAGGTGATCTCGAGATTATGCATTTCTCTACAGAAGAAGAGTCACAGGGAAATGGTGGTTCTGATGGAATGCGTACTGTATTACAGCAGTGGAATGATGCCAATCCAGATATCAATCTGACACAGACTGTATATGCAAATACAGATTACAAGACCCAGATTGCAACACTTGCGGCAGCAGACGATCTGCCAGATGTATTTTTACTTCAGGGTATGAATACAAGAGAGTGGGCAAAGCAGGGAATGATTCTTGATTTAACAGATGATATCAAGAACTCTCCATATTATGATGATTACAATCAGGATTACTTTACACCATTCAAGGATGAGGATGGAAAGATTTATGGATTCCCAGTACTTACCGGTGGTACATGTACAGTAGTAATTTATGATTCCAAGGCATGGTCAGATGCAGGATATGACAAGTTCCCATCTACATGGAAAGAAGTAGAAGAGGCAGTTCCGAAGCTGAAAGAGGCTGGATATACAAATGGTGCAATCGCATTCGGTAACAACGGACAATGGCAGTTAAATTCTTGCTTTCTTTCTACATTAGGTGACAGATTTACTGGTAAAGACTGGTTCCAGTCTATGATCGACAAGAAGGGTGCATCCTTTGAGGATGATACATTCGTAGCAGCTCTGACAGAGACACAGAGATTATTTACAAAGACAGATATCTTCAACAAGGATTTCAATGCAATCTCAAACGAAGATGCTCGTGAGTACTATATTTCCGGTGATTGCCCGGCATTTATTGGTGGTAACTGGGATGAGTCTTACATCTGTGCTACATTACAGGAGAACAATGAGGAACTGTTCAAGAATACAAAATTTGCAGTACTTCCACAGCCAGAAGGCGCACAGTATGATGCAGACGGACAGAACATTGGTCTTGGTTATGCAGTAGCAATCAATGCTAAGTTAAAAGATGATCCTGAGAAATTACAGGCAGCTATCGACCTTGCTGAGTACATCACAGGACCGGAATTCTCTAGCTATGTAGCAACAAACTATGGCTTAAGTGGTCTTACAAAAGTTGATGATCCTGACTTAAGCAAATTGGATCAGATGACACAGGATTTCTACAACTGGTCTTATGTTGATACAACTCCTTGTGAGATTTACGATTCATACTTATCATCTGCTGTATGGGCTGTATTAAACCCAGACATTCAGGATATGGTAAACGGAAATAAAGATCCAAAGGATGTAGCAGCGGATGCACAGAAAGCATACGAAGAGAACTACTAAAAAGAGATAAGTGCTGATTTTAAGAGACTGCTTCAAGACAAAGGAGTTTTGGAGCAGTCTTTCTTAAACGGAAAGAGGCCTGAAGGAGGGATTTTATGTTACAGAAATCCAAGCGTAATAAAAAAATAATGGTTGTCCTTTATCTTATAATTCCGCTTATTATTTATGTTTTTTCTGTATTCGTTCCATTGATTACAGCAATGTTTGACAGTTTTTTTGACTGGAAAGGCGGTCCACAAAAAACATTTAATGGTATTCAAAATTACATAAATCTGTTTCATGATGATGTGTTCTGGCAGTCATTCTGGCATAATATTTTTCTAGTTGTTTTCTGTCTGATCGGACAGATCGGAATCGCATTTATTTTGGTATTAATGATAGATTCCAAATTAGTAAAATTGAAAGGTATACATCGTACTTTCGGATTTTTCCCGAGTACCATAGCTGCGGTATGTGTAGGATTTATCTGGAAAATGATCTATGATTATAATCGAGGTATTTTAAACTGGTTGCTTGAAAAAATAGGACATGGAGATGCTGCGAAGGTATGGTTGAATGAGCCTGGTCTGGTTATGCTTTTGGTATCCATTCCGTTGGTATGGCAGTACATTGGATACTATATGGTGATTTTGTTATCTGGAATCTCTTCTATTGATAAGGAGATTTTTGAAAGTGCGGAGATTGATGGAGCCAATGCCGTACAGAGAGCAATTTATATCGTATTTCCATTAATTAAGAATACTCTGCTGATTTGTATTACCTTATGTATTGCAGGTAATATGAAAGCATTTGATAATATATATGTTATGACCTCTGGTGGGCCGGGTACTTCATCTATGGTTATGGCGTTATATGGTTATACAGTTTCCTTTAAACAGAACAACATGGGATATGGATGCTGCGTTTCTGTAGCGATTTTCGTGTTGAGTCTTCTTGTTATTGGTGCGGCACAGAAGTTGTTTAACTGGCTGCTGAAAGATAAGGGGGTGGATTAATATGTCTGGTGTAACAGTTGCAGGGAAAAAACAAAAAATGGGACCAGGGCGTATTATTCTCGCTATCGTGTTAAATGCAATATTGATTATCTTTTCATTTACTTGCATTTTTCCTCTGCTTTGGATGATTAACTCTGCTTTAAAAGAAAAGCGTGTATTTAATTCTGATATTATCGGTATAGTAAAGAGTCCGACATTCCAGAACTTCAAGGACATTTTATCTAACAGTAATTATCATTTGGGACAGTCCATCTGGAACAGTGCACGTACAACCATTTTATCTGTTTTCTTTATTGTATTATTCGGATTTATTGTAGGTTATATTCTGGCACGTGTAAAATTTAAAGGAAATCGTTTGTTATTTACCATTTTCCTGATGGGAATGTTGATTCCGCAGCATTCATTGCTGGTGCCGATTTATGTCGTATTTAAGAAATGTGGATTATCCAATCACTGGTTTACATTGATCATACCGTATGTGGCATTTGGGTTGCCGATTGCAATATTCCTTGTGGAAGGATTCGTCCGAACGATTCCGCAGGAATTGGAGCAGGCAGCCGCAATTGACGGTTGCGGATTTTCGAAGACAATGTTTGAGATTATTCTCCCGATTTGTAAGCCAATCCTTGTAACCGTAGCAATTATCCAGTCGTTTGGTTGCTGGAATGAGTTCTCATTTGCATTGATTTTGATTAAAGATCAGGCTTTGCAGACCGTTCCTCTTGCATTGACACAGTTTACAGGTCAGTTTAACTCGGATTATCCGAAGATTATGGCTGCAATGTTAATTACAATGGCACCAATTGTTATTTTATACTTTGTATTTAGTAAGGAAATCATCAAAGGTATGGTTGCCGGTGCTGTAAAAGGTTAAATTACGTTACAAAAAATATAGAAATGGGCAGTGCACATGGAAATTCCGGTGCACTGTTCTTTTTTGCATTTACGAGGCACTGTTTTTAGTATAAAATGATGAAAGGGTCATTATAGCATAAAATATAAAGGACCTTGAATAGAGTACAATCAAAGAAATGGAGACATATATATGGAAGACTTATTTGAAAAATTAAAAGATAGAGAATCCTTTGATGCATATTGGAATGAAAACTATGTTCCGATCGCATATGCCGATGTAAAGGATGCATATGAGGATTTTGTCAAGGCATCCGATAAACATATTTTTGTATCAGATTATGAAGAAAGTGGCAATATAAACAGAGATGATTTTATGGACAATCTGTCACAGACAGCACAGTTTACATTTCAGGACAGTCTGACGGAAGCTTTCTATGATAAGAACCCAGATTTGTATGAGACGGCATTTGCGATCTATGAAGAAGCGCAGATGAACGGTGGAAATGATGAAAATATCGCAGCGACATTTCATGAAGAATACAACCGTCTGTACAAAGAATTTCTGCTTGCAATGTATGATGCAATGTTTTAAAAGGAGAAGGCTATGGCTACATTAGGAAATCCAAAAAATACAATTGAAGTGCTGCAGAAGTATCACTTCAATTTTCAAAAAAAATTCGGTCAGAATTTCCTGATCAATACGAGCATACTCGAAGAGATTATTGATGCGGCAGAAATCACGAAAGAGGATTTCGTCTTGGAGATTGGTCCGGGAATTGGAACGATGACACAGTATCTTTGCGAGGCGGCCAGAGAGGTGGTTGCGGTAGAGATTGATACAAATCTGATTCCGATTCTAGGCGATACATTGTCTGCATATGATAATGTAGAGGTAATGAATGCAGATATTCTCAAAGTGGATATTGCAAAACTTGCAGACGAACGAAATGGTGGCAAGCCGATCAAAGTCGTGGCGAATCTGCCATACTACATCACAACCCCGATTATTATGGGGCTTTTTGAAAGTCATGTTCCAATCGACAGCATTACGATCATGGTACAGAAAGAAGTGGCAGATCGTATGCAGGAAGGACCGGGAAGCAAAGAATATGGCGCGTTGTCACTGGCTGTGCAGTATTACGCAAAGCCGGAGATCGTCGTAAATGTACCGCCGAGCTGTTTTATGCCACAGCCGAAAGTGGGCAGTGCAGTCATCCGGTTGACAAGACATGAGAATCCGCCGGTGGATGTGGATAATGAAAAACTCATGTTTCAGGTCATTCGCGCATCGTTTAACCAGAGAAGAAAAACACTTGCCAACGGACTCAACAATTTCGGAAGTTTTTCTCTGGGAAAAGAAGAAATTCAAAAAAGTATTGAGGAGCTTGGCGTACCGGTAAATATCCGTGGCGAGGCGCTTTCGCTGGAACAGTTCGCAAAGCTGAGCAATATTATCAATGCAAAAATGAAACATGATTAGTTACCGTGTATAAAAGTTCACAGGGTGGAAATACTGAAATCAGAATAATTTGATGATGGAGGAAAGCCCTATGAAAAAACAACAGTATATAGCTGCTGTCGCATGCCTTGTGGCAGGAGCAATTGGTTTTGCAAGCGTGTATGCAACGGAAAAGAATCAGGAAAAGCGTAATAATAGTGATTATGCAGTCCGGCAGGGATC
>URYB01000097.1 GCA_900552085.1 uncultured Lachnobacterium sp. | reverse complement strand
TTTTATATGTGCATTAAAATTTGAAATTTAAAGCGGTAGGTTTTTCAGTGCCCTCGAATGAGGGGCAGGGGAGTTGAAGTGTCAAAGACACTTTTTTATATTATAAAAATAGTTAATGACAAAATATAAAATTAATGTTATAATCATATTCACATTTAAAAAACAATTCGCAGTGGCGCAAGCAATTCTGAAAACAAATCAGTGATGTATCGGTAAAATTTGATGCAAATACGATACGAAATTCAATGATTTTACAAATGAATAATGAATAGCAGGAGGTAATGATTTGGGAGATTCACCAGATAAGATTCAGTGGCATCCGGCATTTTATGCGGCTACGGGGTTAGAATTACATGAAGACATGGAAAGACTGGAGTTGAAGTCTGAGTATAATCTAAGCAAGGAACCAATCCGAATTGATTTGCTCATCATCAAGAATGATGAATCAATTGGAAAGATTAAGAATGAGATTGGCCACATAATGAGAAAATACAATGTGATTGAATACAAAAGTCCGGAAGATAGTATGACAATTGATGATTTTTACAAAACAATTGGTTATGCATGCCTGTATAAAGGATATGGAAATACGGTAAATGAGATTCCGGAAAATGAACTGTCGGTTTCATTGTTCCGGGAGGTGTATCCGGAAAAATTGTTTTTGACTTTATGTGAGCAGGGGCATAAAATAAAAGAAAGATATCCGGGAATTTATTATGTGACAGGAAATCTTCCGTTTCCTGTACAGATCGTCGTAACAAAGCAACTTAAAAGGGAAAAGCACAGATGTCTGCGAGTTCTTTCTGCAAATGCAGACAGGGAGGATGTGGAAGCATTTCTTTCAGAAGCAGACAAAATGGATAGTCCGAGAGAGAGGAATAATATTGATGCGGTCCTGCAGGTAAGTGTAAGAGCAAACTATGAACTGTATCAGGAAATAAGGAGGAAGTCTACTATGTGTGAAGCATTGAGAGAATTGATGAAAGATGAAATCGAACATGACGTAAATGAAGCAAAAGAAAAGGCCATGCGTGAGGGACGAGCAGCGGGACTTGCTGAAGGAGAAGTAATTGGAGAAACTAAAATAATTGTGAATATGAGCAAAAAAGGTCTTTCACCAGAAGAAATTGCTTCTATGACAGGAAAGGAACTGGAAGATGTGAGAACAATTCTTGAAGGAAAAAGCTGGTGATGACTGGTAGTACGAGGGGATATTAAGCAAATACCATTGAAAAAATGATGGAACAATGTCGGAGAAATGGATATTTTTAAGCCGTAGCGATTATGCTACGGCTTTTTTACGTTCAAATCCCGCAAGTCACGGGCGAGAGCCTGTAAATGGGCTACCTGATGTTGCGGAAGATCACTGACATCTATATATGCATTGGTGGAATCACTCAATTCTAAGAGATAATCGGAAGAGCAGGAAAAGTAGTTCGCAAGTTGCTTGATGATTTCTACACTGGGGAGTATATTGTCGTTTTCCCAATTGCTCACGCTTTGTTTGGATACATTTAGTGCTGCTGCAAGCTCTACTTGGCTCATATTTCGAGCTGTTCTAAGGTGTTTGATTCGGTCTCCTAGCATACTTAATTCCTTTCTATTATCATAAGGTAGCTTACCAAAAGTATATTTACAAAATACTAAAGTATTGCTATAATGGACAAAAAGATTATATTTATACACCCGTTTGCATAAATAAATCTTTAGGATTGAAAAACCTGTATAGGTTTTTACAAAAAATTTCAAAGGAGGAAGTTAACATTATGAAACTTCAGAATGTAACAAAATATGTTGCGGGAGCACTTGTAGCAAGTCTTGTTCTCACAGGAACGGCAATTACACCTGTACTTGCGGATGCTGTTGCACAGGAGTATACCACGGGAGATAATCAGCCAAGTACAACAGGGGATAATCAGCCAAGCCAGCCGACAACAGGGGATAATCAACCTGACCAGCCGACAACAGGGGATAATCAACCTGACCAGCCGACAACGGGAGATAATCAGCCAAATCAGCCAAGCCAGCCAAATCAGCCAAGCCAGCCAGATCAGCCAAGCCAGCCGAGCGAAAATCCTGGTAACAATTCTTCGATTTCAACACCAACGAGTCCTTCCGATGATACAACGAAAACTCCGGATGATACCAAGACAGAGGTAAAGGAAGACGGTACAAAGGTTGAGACAAAAGTTGAACAGACAGCAGATGGTTTTGAAAAGAGCACAGTTGTAGAAACAAAAACAGATGGAACCGTTAAAGAGACTGTAAAGACAACCGGAAAGAATAAATATGGTAAGGAAACCGTTTCAACGGTAGTTACCAATAAGGATGCTGCCGGAAAAGTAACCGGTATCACAGAGAAAACCGTAATCAATGTAACAAAAAATGCTACAGCTACAATTACGATAAGCAAAAATTCCGCAGGAAAAGCTACGACAAAAGCGACTCTTGTATGCAATGCAAACAGTAACGCCAAGTTTAGCGTTTCTGCAGCAACTTTAAAGCAGATTAAAGAAGCAGCTGGAAAGAATGTTGTTGTCGTAGTAACTTCGAAAAATGTTAAGACTGGCAAAAAGGTGGCTATTGAAGTAAATACGAAGAACGTAGTTTCCGGAAAGAAGTTATATGTATCGGTTTATAACAAGAAAACCGGTAAGTATGTTGTAGATAAGACGAAGGTGGCTGTTGTAAATAAAAATGGCACCATTCGAATTCCTTCCCTGAAAACCGGTAAATACAAGCTTGTTACAAAAAAATAATTCGTGAAAAGGGAGCCTGTTACAGCTCCCTTTTTTAATACAAAAAGGATAAAATCAGATGAAAAAAATAAGCAATGCATTTTTAATGTCGTATATTATATTGTTTCCGTTATGGATGGATCATACAGGATATGCCCATCTTTTAGAGGCAAAAATCTCTTTTTTCTCATTGTTTGCAGGAAGTTATTTTATCACGGTGGTTCTGGGGTTGTGCATTGCAATTCCTTTATATAGAGAAGAAATAAGAGAAGAAGAAGATCTGATCAAAAAGCCACTTGTTTTTCTTTCTTGTGCTTTTATGGCAGATTCCGTGTTGGCATATATTATAACCGGATGCCAAAGAGAAGAACTGATTGGAACGGAGGGACGCTATTTTGGTCTGATCATGTGGTGCTGTGTCATTGCTGTTTTCTTGCTTATGTTACATCTTTCAGATTACTCGGATAGCATTGAAAAAGTTTTTTGTCTCCCAGTAGGAATAACTTCTTTGATCGCGTACTTAAATATGTTGGGATGGAATGTCTTTCATGCCAGCACGATTGATGTGCGGGAGTCTGTTCATATAAGCACCATGGGAAATATAGATTTTTTTGCGGCATATCTGGGAATATCACTTGCCTATATCATAACGCGTTCCTGTTTAATTGAAAAGAAAAGGCGGAAAAATATGCTTTTTTTCTATGCAACTGTTTTCTTGGGATATGTTGCATTGATTTCATGTAGCAGTGATACAGGATATTTTGTGATGGGTATAACTTTTTTTGTTCTTCCATTTCTTTTAAAGAAAGAGGAAGAATGGAAACACTATTTATCGCATGCCGGAGTATTTGCAATTGCCGGGCTTTTTGCGAAAGGTACGATTTTGTTTGTCGGAAAGGATAACTGCAGAATTATATATGGATTTGCGAAAGTTCATATGAATGCAGGGTTGTGTACAAGTATTCTTTTTATCGTTATTCTATTATGGAAAGCAATGGATCATTGTATTGATCAAAATAAAAATTTGAAAAAGCTTTACAGGTTGGTACGCCTTGGTATTGCGGGATGCTCAATTTTCTTTTTGTTCTTTGTTGTATTGGCAAATCTATCAGGAGTTAAAGCAATCCTTGAAAGAAAATATCAGAAAATTGCAGGATATATTATATTTTCAGCAAAGTGGGGAAATAAAAGAGGGGAATTATGGCAATCGGCATGTGAAACATTTAAGAATATGCCTTTCCTTCAAAAAGTAATTGGGGTAGGACCGGGTGGATATTATTCAGCTTCGCAAAAATATTTGTCTGCGGAGACATTGGATGCAATTCGACGGTCTACAAAAAATATTGATCCCCATAATACATTTCTGCAATCGCTGATAAATTTTGGGGTTGTCGGAACGGTATGTTATCTGGGAATTTTTGAATGTGCCGTTCGTCAGTTTATTGCTGCTGCAAAGAAAGATCGAACAAAGTTGGCTTTTATTATGCTGATTGTAGCATATTTTACGCAATCATTGGTTACTTGTTTTCATCCATATATAGAACCCTATGTGTTCATGTGGATTGCTTATGGATTGGCAACGACCGGTGCAGAGCCGACTTGAGCAAAGAGAAGACCTTGAATTGAGAGCAAAGGGCATTTCGACTCTAGAACAAAAAAAGATTCATCCGTTAGGATGAATCTTTTTTAATGCAGGAGATGGGACTTGAACCCACACGATATTGCTACCACAGGCACCTGAAGCCTGCGCGTCTGCCAATTCCGCCACTCCTGCGAACAAACAATATTCTATCCAATTTTGTTTGAAATGTCAATAGAAAAATATATTTTTCAAAAAAATCAAAAAAAATAAAAAAATTTTAAAAAAGGTGTTGACATATATGTGTTTGTTTGGTACTATAACTAAGTCGCTGACAGACATGCGGAAGTGTCGGAACTGGCAGACGAGCAAGACTAAGGATCTTGTGATCATTGCGATCGTGTGGGTTCAAGTCCCATCTTCCGCATTTAAGAAAAGGAAACCTTGCTGAGAGGTTTCCTTATTTTTTTATCTGAAACCTATTGATAGTGAATTATAACATGTGAGTGGCAGGTTATAAGCAGTTACTTTATCAGAGAAGGTGATGAAGCATGCAGGCATTAAAAATAGAAAAATTATATCTTAAACATAGTGGCTTTTTGCTGCGAGATTTTAACATGGAACTTGAAGTGGGGCAGATTCATGTGATCACAGGAAAGAGTGGAAGTGGAAAGTCTACGTTGTTTCGTGCAATCGGAGGTGCGCTTCGACCGGAAGCCGGGCGCATTCTGTATTATGGAAAAGAAATGTACGAGGATGAATTAAAAATCCGCAAACGGATGTCCGTTATTTATGATGCACCGAACTTTAATATGGAATTATCGCCGGAGCGTCTTGTGCGGGAATGGAAGAAGTTTGAACCATGGTTTGACAGGGAGGCATTTACTTCTTATATGAATCGGTTGGAACTTGAAATGAACCAGCGAGTGAAGCTGTATTCGGTAGAGAAGTGCCGGAAACTGATGCTTGCTTTGGCGCTGAGCCGGAAGCCGGAGCTGCTGGTTATGGATGATGTTACCAGTGGCGTGGATACAAAGACGCGCCAGATGATGTGGGAAATGGTTGAAAAATACCGGAGTAAGCAGGAACTTACAATTCTGTTCAGTTCACATCATGAGGAAGAACTTCTTTTGGCGGATAGAATCTGGAATCTGGATGTCAAAGAAAGGGAAGAGATATGAAGCTTTTTTATAAATTGTCCGGAAATGTACAGAGCAAACCATCCCGTCTGTTTCTATCAATCCTGTTATCTTTCCTTGTAATGACTTTTGTAAATGGTTTTATCGGAGGTGTTGGTGGATTTCCGGTATTTCTCTCGTTTGGGATTGTTTTTTATCAGTTGCGCAATGTTATGGGGGAGGGAAACCGCCTGACACATCAGATGGCGATGACGAGCCGCAGGGAAATTGTGTATTGGATGCGCAATTATTGTGTGGGATATTTATTACTATGGTTGCTTTTGCGCCTTGTGTTTTTATTTTCGCGTGTGACCGGATGGGGAAATATCAGTGGAGCCAGCGCATTGGAATATTTTCGAAATCTGATCGCGGTATCCATGTTTGAAAAATGGGCATATCTGTTTGTGGGCGTGCTGATGTTTGCTTTTATTGTGTCGCTTTTTCCGCTTACCGTGATTGCAAAAACAGAGCACTGGGTGCTGTATGTTCTGGTTGATGGTGCGATATTTTCATTGGTTTGCCTTGTGATTGAACAGATTGGATATTACTTTACGAAAACAAAAAGCAGTTGTGTGATTGATAGTCTGCTTCTGTGCAACAAAATGAAAGCTGGGCAGGAGGCTGCGTGGATTCTTGGAATTGTACTGTTTGCATTGCTGGTGTGCGCCGCTTCCTATGGCTACGCAGTCCGTTGTTACGGACCGAAGAAAGGGCGGACTGATGCTGCGGCTATTCAGATGGCACAGCGTCAGAAACCAATTTATAAAGGAAAAGGCATTGTACACAATGTGGTCGTGATTCTTTGTGGAATTACAGCAGTCTGTGTTGTGACCGGAATTGTTTTCTTTATGCCGGAGGATACGGCAGGGGGCTATGTGAAAGTTGCAGAATTTCTGACCGGGGATGAAGTACTTGGCCCGATGCTTTATGAAGACCAGGTGTATATTCCGGTCAATGAACAACTGAACTTGGATGAGACAGGTACGGCAAAGGGATATCTTGCAGGGGAAAAAGAAAATTGCAACAGCCGGTTTTACCAGCTTGCGGTAGCAAATCTGCTGTACACGGATGATACGAAGAGGACCAACCGTGTGCAGATGGAAGGGGCTAAAAGCGGTGTCTATGCACCTGTGACGGAGCTGGAACAGAAGGATGCATGGGAAAAGGATGATGTATTTTTGCTTTGGGATGAAGAGTGGGTATCGGAATCCACCTATTCCCATGAGCCAACGGGATATACCGCATGCAATGCAGATTTTATCAAGGGGCTGACCATGCAGTTTCCACAAGTAAACTATCATGCAGAAGACTTTGAAGATTATGATGCGTATTTTACCATTCGCGGATATTCGGATATGGATACCGTTATGATGGATGATACGATTCCGGGTGACTGGGTAGGCTGCATCCTTGTCAAAGACAATAAGTTTTATTTTGGAAGTTATGAGAACCGTATCACGGGAATCAGTCTGCAGGAACTGCTCGATATACTGGGCGGATATTAAAGCAGATCACTATATTTTTCTTTCACTTTTTCGAAAAAGAAAAAAGGAAATCTTTCTTTTGTGTCGAATATTAACAATGTAGGCAATAGAAAGGCGTAATTATGACGATACGAGAACAGATTGAGCAGATGGAAAAAGAAAATCTCAGTCCTTATGCCTGCCTTAGTATTAATACAAAAGGCAGAGACCGTGACGAGCCGCAATGTGATATCCGTCCGGTGTTTCAAAGAGACAGAGATCGTATTTTACATAGTAAATCTTTCCGTCGCTTAAAAAATAAAACGCAGGTATTTCTGACACCGATGGGGGATCATTACCGGACACGTATGTCCCACACGCTTGAGGTGTCGCAGAATGCACGTACAATTGCCAAGGCATTACGGATGAACGAGGATCTTGTTGAGGCAATTGCTCTTGGACATGATTTGGGACATACACCATTTGGTCATGCGGGAGAATATATTTTAAATAAGATTTATGAAGGTGGATTCAAGCATAATGAGCAGAGTGTGCGCATTGTGGAGAAACTCGAAAAGGATGGTGCCGGGCTGAATCTTACCTGGGAGGTAAGAGACGGAATTTTAAACCATCAGACGAAGACGATTCCGCATACACTCGAAGGAAAAATTGTTCGTCTGTCGGACAAGATCGCATACGTCAATTCCGATATTGATGATGCAATCCGTGCGCAGATTTTAAATGAAGAGGATATTCCACTCGAACTTCGAAAGACACTGGGATTTGATTCAAAGAAAAGGCTGAATCACTTGATTCATGATATTATTACCCATAGTATGGGAAAAGCTGATATTATCATGTCTGATGAGACCGCAGAGGCTTTGCGGGATCTGCGGCTTTTTATGTTTGAACATGTATATAAGAATCCAGTTGCAAAAAGCGAGGAAGTTAAGGCTAAAGTGATGCTCGAGCAGATGTACCATTATTATATGGATCATATCGAGTTGCTGCCGGGCAAGCTTTTAAATATGCTCGGTGAGGGCGAAGATAAGGGCCGTGTCGTATGTGATTACATATCCGGAATGACCGACCAGTATGCCATCACCAAATTCAAAGAATACTTCATGCCCCAGGCCTGGCAGGTTGATGGATACTGAAACGCATCCGAAGGATGCGTTTCCTACGCACATCCCATCGCGAAGCGATTTTGCATGGGATGTGCTCCTTTCGCACATCATATCGTGAAGCAATTTTTATATGGGATGTGCTCCTTTCGCACATCATATCGTGAAGCGATTTTTATATGGGATGTGCACCTAAAGAAACTACAGAGGTGAAATAATGCCATATTATTCAGATGAATTGATAGAAGAAGTGCGGTCGCGCAACGACATCGTTGACGTCATCGGCGGTTATGTGCGTCTGAAGAAAAAGGGCAGTACCTATTTTGGACTTTGTCCATTTCATAACGAAAAGACAGGCTCTTTTTCGGTTTCACCCAATAAACAGATGTACTACTGTTTCGGTTGTGGCGCCGGCGGAAATGTGTTTACATTTCTGATGCAGTACGAAAATTTTACATTTGGTGAAGCCATGCAGTCTCTTGCGGACCGGGTAGGAATCGAACTGCCCCAGCAGGAGATGACGAGTGCACAGCGCCGGGAAGCCGACAGGCGGACGCGGCTGCTTGAGATTAATAAAGAAGCAGCAAAATATTTTTATACTCTTTTGCGCAGCCCGCGTGGACAGAAAGCGTATCAGTATTTCAAAAAG
>URYB01000096.1 GCA_900552085.1 uncultured Lachnobacterium sp. | reverse complement strand
ACAATTCCTCAAGAAGAATTATTATCAAAAAGACTTCCTGAAATGCCAGCTGGTTTAGTTCCAATAATTGAAGAAATTTGGTTAGAAGAAGTTGTAGGTAAGTAATGAAAAAGAAATATACGCCTTATTTATTATTAATACCGCAAATATTGCTTTCAGCAGATCACCCGCAAAAGTAATCGCTCCGGCCTTCCAGCCAAGCACTCGCAGTGAATTGGTCGTTCCTGCATTTCCGCTGCCTTCTGTACGAATATCTATCCCCTTGCTTTTTCCATAAATATATCCTGTCTGAAACAGCCCGAAAATATAGCCGATCAGCAGCGAGATGATTCTTGCGATAATCATTTTTAATCTTCCTTTCGCTCTCTTGTAATAAATTTCAATGCAGTACCCTGGAATCCAAATGTATCACGGATACGGTTCTCAAGATATCTGGTGTATGAAAAATGCATCAGATTCTTATCATTTACAAACACGACAAATGTCGGTGGCTTTACAGACACCTGTGTCACATAATAGATTTTCAGACGCTTGCCTTTATCCGAAGGTGGCTGCTGCATGGCAACTGCTTCCGCAACGATTTCATTGAGGACACCTGTAGCGACACGCATACTGTTGTTCTCGATGACAATATCTATCATTTCAAATATTTTATTCAGTCTCTGTCCGGATTTTGCAGAAATAAATAAAATTTCTGCATATGGCATGAAACTGAGTACCTGACGGATACGCTCGGTATATTTTTTTACCGTGCTATTGTCTTTCTCAATCGCATCCCACTTGTTGACAGCGATAATAATTCCTTTTCCCCTGTCATGTGCAATACCGGCAATCTTTGCATCCTGCTCCGTAACGCCCTCGATGGCATCAATGACAATAATGACCACATCTGCGCGTTCCACGGCTGTAACCGCACGAATGATACTGTATCGTTCGATTTCTTCTTTGATCTTGTTCTTGCGGCGCAATCCTGCTGTATCAATAAACACATATTCCTGACCGTTGTATTTGATATCTGTATCAATGGCATCTCTTGTCGTACCGGCAATATCCGATACAATCACACGGTCTTCCTGTGCCAGCTTATTGATCAGGGAAGATTTTCCAACATTCGGCTTTCCGATAATTGCAATTTTCGGACGCTCGTCCTCTTCTATGCCGGCTGCATCTTCCGGAAAATGTTTTACAACCTCATCCAGCATATCACCAAGTCCCAGCATGGATGATGCAGAAACCGGATGTGGATCTCCGATTCCAAGATTATAGAACTCATAGACATCCGGCATGAATTTTTCAAAACTGTCAACTTTATTTACTACAAGAATAACCGGTTTCTTTGAACGGCGCAGCATATCTGCCACTTTGGAATCCGCATCCTGTAATCCCTGTCTTACATCTGTAATAAACATGATTACATCTGCGGTAGCGATAGCGATCTCTGCCTGTTCGCGCATCTGTGAAAGGATCACATCTCCACTGTCCGGTTCAATACCACCGGTATCTATCAGTGTAAAGCTATAATTCAACCAGGTCACATCCGCATAAATACGGTCTCTTGTAACTCCCGGTGTATCTTTTACAATTGAAATACGTTCCCCTGCAAGTGTATTAAAAAGTGTCGATTTACCAACATTAGGGCGGCCAACAATGGCCACAACTGGTTTACTCATTCCTTACCTCTTTTCTGTATTCATCATATTACCTGCTTGATTTTACAATAATGGGAGGAACTTGTAAAGTCCCTCCCACTCTAGTAATCCCTCTCATTGGAAAAAGAAATCTCTTCTTTTCCCTTGATGGTACCGCTTTTTATTAATGCCTGAATTACATTTCTGCAATCCTCGCCAAAATTGATATACGCAAATCCGTCCTGACGTCCCTGCTCTGTGCCATACGTATCAGTATAACTCTCATGTGTCTCTCTCTGATAAACATCTTTCCAGTTTTTGTCCGGATGCTTAAACGAAAAATCGATGCTTGCATATGGATCCTCATTCTCCGTCGTACCATCTTTTAGATAATTCTGCAAATTATACTTTTGGATGGTTCCTTCTCTCGCATCTTCCAGCACAGCCTGATAGAGATCATATGCATACTTTTTCTTTACATTTTTGTAATTGGTATACCCTTCTTCTTCCTGGTAATTTTCCAACTGCATCTCCGATACATCTTTGACTTCTTTAAAATCACTTCCAATCAGATAATACATAAAATTATCTGCATCCAGTTCATAATGATACAATGTATCCGCAAGCTGCTGGCTGCAATCCGATGCGATTGGGACATTATAGGTTCGCCATATCCTTTTTCCATTCTTCATCCAGTAGACAACACTGATATTCATACTGTCGGACTTCTGTGCTTCCTTTTGGTAAACATCCGCAGATGCAAGAATCTGTTTCTGCAGCTTCTGGACTTTTTCTACATCCGTTCCGGTAAATTCCACCGGATAATTATTTTCAAGATATGCGGTCTGTACCTTATCCGCATCCGGTATATACTGTTCAATATGGTATGCTGTTTCATAAATTCCAAAATAGCTTACCAGCACAAACAGTAAGAATCCCAGACTTTCCAACAATCGTTTCTTTTTAAATACCCGGAATGTTTTTTCCACAAACATCTGGGCGATAAAGAACGCAATCAACCCGAGTACGAGTACAAATACAAGAAAAATTTTATTTGAGATCCACAACATCAGTGCATCTAAAAACAGGGACAGAATCACAGCTGCCAGATACCCGGCACAGATACCGGCTCCCCAGCGGAATAGTGGTTTGATCCAGCCAAATGTAAGCAGATCGCCGGCACTTTCAATCTTCCTCTTTTTGTAACAATAATATGCAAGTGCGTAAATAAAAACAGCGGCCACGGCATATCCGATCACAACATTTAATCCACAATAACGAATTCCGGAAAAAATCTGGCCTCCAATGTCATTAAATGTGTACGGACTCCATATCCGCACATTGTTGTACAGATAATTGATTGGAGAAAGAATCCGAAACAAAAGAATATCCGGTGTCTGGCTGAAACTGATTCCATAACCAAGGAAACTCAGCACATAGCGCACTCCTACGATGATTCCTACCGATAAAAAGTTTCCTACCATAAAATACACAGGCAGTGCAAACAGCTGTCCGGTAAACATGGCACAGATACATACAAGAGAAAACAGAAAGAATCCGATTCCCATAACACTTACCAGCCATAGTCCGACATACTGCACCTGTGTGATTCCATTCGCAAGACATACCATAACTGTCACCATAAAAGTGATCAGCTGTGGAATAAAAAGAAATGTGAATCCACTCAATACATTCGTGAAATACAGTTCCTTTCGTGTCACCGGAAGTGCATGGATCAGATTCGCACTCTTTGCAGAAAACAAATAGCTGAAAAGCGCCATTCCTGTAATTGTAACCATCACAGCGATTGCCCACACATCCAGTTTCATGGACAGGCTGCTCGCCATAGCAAAAAACTTCAGTCCCTCTGTCGTATTGTGCTGGCGAAGTCCCGACCACAGACTCCCTGGAACCTTGATCAGACTATACAGAAGATAGCATACCCAGATTGGCCAGTATAATGTAAAATTCTTTTTGTAGATTGCCTTATTAAAAAAGGATGTCTTTGACTTCATAGTCCAAACCTCCCATCTCGTAAATAAAAATTTCCTCTAATGTGAGAGGCAGAATGTCAATGATTGCAAGCTTTTCCGGATCGGTCATAATCGCCTCTGCCGCGGCCTTTGGACTTCCTTTTACAATCACAGTATAAACTCTTCCAATATTTGACATATGTAGCACTTCAAATTCCGGTGAAAGTTTCGGCATACCGGTCTGACACGCAACCTGGATTTTGCAGATATTCCCCTGCAATTCAGAAAGTGACCGCTCAATGATTACCTTTCCCTGATACATGACGCCCACATGATCACATACATCTTCCAGTTCCCGGAGATTATGGGAAGAAACAAGAACGGTCATCTTGCGCTCCTCCACTTCAGATAACAGGATGCTCAAGATTTGTCTCCGCATAACCGGATCAAGCCCGTCGACCGGTTCATCCAAAATCAACACCTTGGGCTTACAGCAGATTGCAAGCCAGAACGCAACCTGCTTCTGCATTCCTTTTGAAAGGCGGCGGATATTACGCTTTACATCAATCGCCGGAAAATATTTCTTCATGCGTTCAAACATCTTCTCATCAAATGTTTCATAAATTCCTTTGTAATAACGCATCATTTCCAGCGTATCTGCCTGAAGAAAATAAAAAAGTTCGTCCGGAATATAGGCGATCTCTGATTTGATCTTTCGGTTTTCGTATACCTCTTCCCCATCGATATAAATCTCTCCGGCATCCTGCCGGTATACACCGGTCAGATGACGGATCAATGTGGATTTGCCGGCACCGTTCGGTCCGACCAGACCATAAATTTCGCCCTCTCCAACATTCATATTCACACCGTTTAATGCATAAAAATCATCAAATTTCTTTATCAGATTATTTACTTCTATCAAAATGTTTTGTCTCCTTTTGTTATCACTTCCACTCGTTCGGCAAGTTCGTTGGAAGATACCGACAATTCGGATAGTTCTTTTACCAGATGGTCAAATTTCTGCATCAGCTCTCTGCGACGCATCTCATTCACCCGGTTTTCTTTTGCAACAAACGTTCCCTCGCCTATGCGCCGATACACATATCCATCCTTTTCCAGTTCCTGATACGCACGCTCAATTGCATTGGGATTGACAGCAAGCTGCGATGCCATCTCATTTACAGATGGCAGTTTTTCATCTGCTAAAAAAGCATTTGTAATTACCAATTTACGAATACTCTCTTTGATCTGCTCATAGAGAGGTCTCGCCTCCATGTAATTCAACTGTATCAAACCTGCTGTTCCTCCTATCTTATTTGTCGTTCTGACAAAACATACGATTCCATTTAACCCCACAAGTGTAACACAGTTCCTGCAACAGTAATTTAACATCTATGAAATAATTTCTTAGGAAAATCTTAATATTACTCTGTGATCTGCATAAAAGCCCCAAGATTTCCCCTTTTTCCATGGCTTGCGCGATGTGAAAAAAGCAACTGGCTGTTGCAGCATGTGCAGATATTGGTCACGGCCAGATGCTCCTTTGCAATGCCGGCCTCCCGCAAAATGATCTCATTTGTTTTCCACAGATCAAGCTGATACTTTCCATTTCCCTTGTCCAATAAAATCTCTTTCTCATGCCCCGGAAATTCTTTGTAAAATGCATCTGCCACATCCGCACTGACTTCATAACAATCCTGACAGATAGACGGTCCCACAGCGGCCAGCACATCCTCTGGTCTGGTGTGGAATTCTCTTTCCATCGCCAACAATGTCTCAGCTCCCATACGCCCAACAGTACCTCTCCATCCGGAATGACTCAGTCCGATTGCACGATGTACCGGATCGACAAAAAACAGAGGAACACAGTCTGCATAAAAAGTGGATAAAATAATTCCTGGCTCATCCGTGACCAGTCCGTCCACATCTTTGTATGGACGCGGCCGGGTAACTCCATAGCCTGCATCCGCTTTTCCTACCCGGCGGACATTTGTCGTATGCGTCTGATCCGAACACACAAAATGCGTTTTATCCGTTCCAAAAAAAGAGGCAACTCTCGCATAATTTTCCTGCACGTCCGCCTCATCACCCCCGCGGGTAAAACTTAAATTCAGGCTTTCAAACATTCCTTTGCTGACCCCGCCACCGCGGGTAGTAAAACAATGTTTCACCATGCCGCAGGCATCCAGCAGCGGATAATGTAACACCGGAAGTTCTCCCTTTTCAATCTGAAACCGTTCTAACTGCAACACGTCCCGATCATCTTTTTTCTTAAAATCCATATATTCCATTACGATTCTCCAAAGGCATTACGCAAAAGCGTAATCTGCTCCTTTTCTATTGCGATGACATCAAAACGGCAGGGCATATATAATCCCAGCCGTTTTCTCATCATATAATAATATGCAACTTTAATAATTTTTCTCTGCTTATATACACCAACCGCTTCCAGTGGAGATCCATAGCCGTCTCCCGACCGGTATTTTACTTCTACAAAACAAAGATATTCCCCTTCTCTTGCGATAATGTCAATCTCCCCTATCCGACATCGGAAATTACATTCCAGAATCTCATATCCCTGTTGTTGCAGATAAGCGGCTGCTTTCTGTTCATAGACAGTCCCCAACTGTCTTTTGTTCATAAATTCCCCCTAACGCATCTGATCCAGTTTTGCTTTCATGCGGTCCATGTCATCTACAAAAACAAGTATTTCTGCAACTACCTCATACAATTCCGGTGGAATCATATCCCCAATCTGCAGCTTTGAAAGCGTCGATGCCAGTTTGTTATCTTTATAAGTCGGTACCTTGTTTTCTTTGGCTGTCTCAATAATTTTTTCAGCAACTTTTCCTTTTCCGGTAGCAAGAATCTTCGGTGCAGCTTCGCCCGGTTCATAAGCGATTGCCACCGCCGTCTTGTCCGCATCACTTTTTCCCTTTTGATTCAATTGCGAAAACTGAAACGGCTTGAATCCATTTTCTGCCAAGTTCTCACTCCTTATGCTCTCATATCAAAAGAATAACGGTGCAGCTGTCCTGCCGACGGCTGATCTTTTTTCAAAAAGTTTTCCACAAAATTCACGTGCTTTGCTTCGTTTATCACCGAAACTTTACACTGATATCCCTTTTCCTGCAAACGTTTTTCCAACCGCTCAATATTCAGGGAAATCAATTCATAGGATGCATCATCATCCAGATAAAAATTCGTGCTTACCTGTTTATTTTTCATTTTCACAGACACATCGGTTGCACCAAGATGATCCAGATCCAGATGCAAAAAAGCCGTCAGTTCCCGGTCTCCCTCTGCAAGTGCTTTCTTATTCGTGTAAACGAACAGTTCTGCGCTGGCATTCTGTCCGGACATCTGTAACGGAATCTGCACATAAGTATACGCCTGATTGATCTGATTCATAAACTCCACATTGCTTTGAATGTCTGCGGCGGTCTGTGCAAAACTGGTATTTTCCTGTCCAATAGATTTTAACGCCTCTGTAATTTTTTCTAACTGCGAATTCATACGATCATAGAGCTTTGCAACTTTATCCGTTCCATCTGCTTCAAGATCCTGCGGTTGCAGCGTCCACTGCTGCTGCATCGTATCTTTGACCATGTGGACAAATTCTTTGGAAGAAAAGAGTTTCCCAATCTGTTCCCGTTCAATTGGCAGGGAATCTTTGAGCACCTGCTGAATATCTTTCAACACTTCTACCACACAACTGTCCTTCGTGTATCTGGTGGCATCTGTCCCCAATAATTCTCCAAGCATCGTATTGAGGTTTTGCAGCTGTTTTCCATCCATCAATGCGCCAAGTGTATGTTGCGTTGCCGAATAACTTTCCGACTGCTGCGCAGACTGTTCTACGGCCGTCTCCTGCGCAACTGCCTCTCCATCTTCCGTTGTTTGCAGCAATTCACCATTTTCTAAAAGTGCACTTTTTTCTAAACTGTTTCCATCTGTAATATTTTTTTCAATCGTATTTTCTGCAACAGATTCCGTCGGCATCTCCTGCAAAGTAAAGCCGTCATTCTGCAACGGAACATCTTCCAGCCCGTCCGTCAAAGCAAGTAAAAATTCACTTCCAAAATTTCTCATCTGCTGCGGCGAAAGCGACTCACTCTCCAAAGCCTGCGGCAATTCTTCGATCAGCTGATCAAATTCATTGGTAATTGCCTGCTTATCGTCCAGATAGTTTTCAAACTGCGCCGCATTCTGCTCATCAATGGTAATTCCCAGTTTATTCAACTGTACCAATGTCTGCACATCGATTTCCGGATGTGCATTCACCATTCTTGCCATCTGCTGAATGCTGTTTCTGTCAATCGGCATCTGTTCTTCCATCATGCGGTTCACCATGGAAAGATAATCCGACTCTGCTGGAACTCCTGCGGCTGATAACGCCTCCAGAAGCGTATAATTCGCCCCCGTTCCCTCTACCGAGAATGGACGGATAGCGATCTGCGATCCATCGTTGGATTTCACCTGAAAGAACATCGACTGTCCGAGCGAAAGCTGAACCTTTCCCTCAATGCGGGCAGAAATCTGCTGTCCACTCGACAGTGCAAGTGTCACTCGTCCATTTTTCATAGAACTGACCGTTCCCTCAAAGATATTTCCTTTTGTCAGTGAGCGCAGGGATGATACAAGATTCTCTACGCCCTTTGTTCCTGTAAGTTTCTCGGCTCCGGAAGCTGATGCCTGATTATATTGTCCTACCAAATCTGAAATCTGCATATCCTACTCCTGACGTTCTAATCTTACGTGTAACTATTTAGAATTCTACTACACACTTTTACACAAAATTTTTAATAAAAGTTGTTCTGTGGATCAATGTGGGACCGAGTTTTTTCAATGCTGCAATGTGTTCTGCCGAACCATAACCTTTGTTTGCAGCAAAACCATAGCCCGGATAAATATCTTCATAATTTTCCATCAACCGGTCTCTGGTAACTTTCGCAATAATGGAGGCAGCACCTATGGAAATGCTTTTTGCATCTCCTTTAATAATAGGTACCTGACGAATGGCGACTTTTGGAATGGTCACAGCATCATTCAGGAGCAGATCCGGCTGCGGATCTAACTGTCCGATTGCCTGACGCATTGCCTCGTATGTCGCCTGCAAAATATTGATTTCCTCGATCAGCTCCGGTCCGACCATTCCGATTCCGAC